>JADCEF010000078.1 GCA_020250445.1 Rhodobacter sp. | reverse complement strand
GGACCAGCAGAAGGCCAGCGCCCGGCCCGGCGGGGGCGAAGCGCCCGCCAGGGGCGGGGCGGGCGCTGGCCGGGGGCTTTGGCCCCCGGCTGGTCCTGATGCCAGAGTAGCGCTGTGGCAGGGGCGATGGCCCCTGCCATGGCAGCGGGAGCTGTGCTTTCGCCAGTGCGGGCGAGGGCAGGAAACGCGACCTGCGTTCCCCCCGCCCGCGCGCGACAGTGCCCTGCAGACCGGCAGGTCCGAAAGCAGCTGAAATCCATCACAGGTTCCGCGCTGCAGGGTGTGCAGATGTCCCCTGGCCGACCGGGCAGGGCGCGCAGATGGAAGCGACTGCGGCGTTCCGTCGCTGCGGCCCCTGCGGCCGGCACGTTGTCAGAACCCCGTCAACTCCAGCACGCGACACGCACCGTCATGTCCCGTGCCCGGCGGTTCAGATCATCGGGTGCAAGCGCGCCCTGTGCAGGGGCCGTCCGCAGCACGATCCCCTCTGCCGCCAGCCGCTGTTCGATGCGCGACGCGGCCAGAGCAAAAGAGACATCGGGCGGCAACTGCCGGGCGGCATCCTCTGCGCGGGGCAGCATCATGCCGATCACCGCCCCGGTGCCATCCACAACCGGCCCGCCCGCATCGCCCGCCAGCGCAGGCAGGCTGAACCGCTTCAGGTCCGCTTCGCCGTCCAGACCCTCCAGCGCCTCGAGAAAGCCGAAGGTCAGCGTGGCAGAGGTGAGCCGGTCCTCATAGGGGTATCCGGCCACGGCAACCTCGGTTCCGATCCGCTGCGGCGCAGTCTGAAAGGCCGCAACACCGGGCGGTGCCAGCGGGGTCTGGGGCACAAGCACCGCCAGCCCGGTTTGCGCATCCGACAGGGCCACCGACATCGGCAGATCCCCGTCAATGGTGACGCGCGCGCAGGATTGCAGCACATCAACTGTGGTCAGCACCGTCCCGTTTGACGCAATGAAGAAGCCCGACCGCGACAGTGCCGGGCGGCGCACCTCAAGCCCGGTGAGCATTCCGTCGCGCCGGGCGGCATCCATCGGGGCCAATGTCGGGTCCAGGGCCCTGTCCCCGACCGGGCGGAAGCCGGCCTTCATCACCTTCAGCACCTGCGCCATCCTGGCGCTGTCCGCAACCGGCCAGACCAGCGTAAAGCCCTTGACCAGCCCGCCCGACAGTTCGGCATAGGAATAGCTTTCGATGCGCTCGTTGCGCCCGGTGATCTCAAAGCTGTCTTCCCCGATGCGGCGCTGTCCGGCCGGGGGCACGATTTCAAGCCGTTGCAGCAGGTCAAAGAGTCCAAACAGCGTGGTTTCGTCCCCCGGCTTGCTGATCAGCAGCACTGTCACACCGCTGCCGTCCACTTCGCCATAGCGCACGAAGGGCGGATCGTAGCGGTCGAAGCGGATCATCGCCAGCGGCAGGTCAATCTCGATTCCGGCCTCAGGTTCCGTCACCCGCTGCAGGCCCAGTTCCGCCAGGGCACCACGGTACGCCGACAGCAGCGCGACCCGCTGCGCCGTGGTCAGAACGCCGGTCGCCCGCTGTGCGCCGGCCTCCTGCCAGGCCGCCATCGCGTTGCGCGTCGCCGGGCCGAAAGCGCCGTCGATCACGGCGCTGTAAAAGCCGAACCAGTGCAGTGCGGCCTGCACCTCTTTCCGCTCGGGCGCGGTCAGCGCCGCCTCGGCGGCGCGGGCTTCGTCCGGCGTCTCGTTATCCGGGACCGGCATCTGGGGCAAAGGCATGGCTTGGGGTTCCGGGGCGGCGGCTTGCGCGACCGGGTCCGGATCCGGCAGGGGGGCGTCCGGTGCGGTTCCCGCGGGCCAGTAGCGGTCGCGGAACGTCCGACCGTCGGTCAGGAAACTGTCGGACGCAATCAGCCCCTCGCCGCGCAGATCCCGCAGCTTCATTGCCGCCTCTTGCCTAGAATAGGGGCCAAGAACGATGCCGAACCACCCCGAGCTCAGCGCATATCCCGCCACGTCGGGAAAGACCGCCGCATAGGCGCGCGCGCGGTCCATCGCCTCGGCCCGCGTCGGTTGTGCTTCGATCTGAATCCAGGCCCGGTCCTGCGCCCGGGCACCCCCGCCGGCCAGAAGGGCCATCACAACGGCCAGCCATGCCAGGCGGCCTGCAGTCGTCTTGGTCACGTAAATCCCCGTCCCGGTCTGGGCCTGTCACAAACGTGACCGAAGCCTAGCAGAGCATCCGGCGGATGCACGTCAAATCCGACGCGGCGCGGGGGCGGCGCATTGACCCTTTGGCGCGCCTTGCCTATGGAGAAGGCGCTTTTGCAGGAGAAGCGACGATGTCTGCCCCCCCGCGCAGTTTTCAGGACATTCTGATGCGGCTTCAGGCCTATTGGGCCGGCCAGGGCTGCGCCATTCTGCAACCCTATGACATGGAAGTGGGGGCGGGCACCTTTCACCCGGCCACGACCCTGCGCGCGCTGGGCACGCGGCCCTGGGCCGCCGCCTATGTGCAGCCGTCGCGGCGGCCCACCGACGGGCGCTATGGCGAAAACCCGAACCGTCTGCAGCATTACTACCAGTTCCAGGTGCTGATCAAACCCTCGCCCCCCGACATGCAGGATCTCTATCTTGGCTCCCTGACTGCCATCGGCATCGACGCCGACCTGCACGACATCCGCTTTGTCGAGGATGACTGGGAAAGCCCCACCCTGGGTGCCTGGGGCCTGGGATGGGAGGTGTGGTGCGACGGCATGGAAGTGTCGCAGTTCACCTATTTCCAGCAGGTCGGCGGGCATGACTGCCGCCCGGTTTCGGGCGAGCTGACCTATGGGCTGGAACGGCTGGCGATGTATGTGCTGGGCGTGGGCCATGTCATGGACATGCCCTTCAACGATCCGCAGTCGCCGATTGCCCTGACCTACGGCGATGTCTTCCGCCAGACCGAACGGGAATACAGCCGCTGGAACTTCGATCAGGCCGACACCGACATGCTGTTTCAGCATTTCAGGGATGCCGAGGCCGAATGCGACCGCATCCTGACCGCCGCCCAGCCCGACAAGGCGGGGCGCACCATCATCATGGCGCATCCCGCCTACGACCAGTGCATCAAGGCCAGCCATCTGTTCAACCTGCTGGACGCGCGCGGCGTCATCAGCGTGACCGAACGGCAAGCCTATATCGGGCGGGTGCGGGCGCTGGCGAAACGCTGTGCCGATGCCTTTGTTGCGACCGAGGCGGAAGGCGGGGTGGCCGCGTGACCGGCAAGCTGGTTGCAGGGGTCATCGTGCTGACGGGGCTGGTTGCGGGCATCGCGATGTACTGGCTGCAGGTCTATGCCTTTTACGCGCCGGTGTCCTTCACCCCCGGCGCGGAAATCACGCTTGTTCCCCGCACGGCGGACATTCCCCGGGCCATCGCGGTGGAAAACATCGAAGGTATCGATGCAGGGTCCTCTCCGCTGCGCTTTCGCGCCTGTTTCACCACGCCGCTGAGCCAGGCCACCCTGACGGAAACCTTCCGGCGGTACGACAGGCCCACCCCGCTGACCGCCCCCGGCTGGTTCGACTGCTTTGATGCCGATGCCATCGGCGCGGCGCTGGAACGCGGCGAGGCGCTGGCCTTCCTGTCGCAGGCCAATATCGCCGGGGGCGTGGACCGCGTGGTTGCCGTCTTCCCCGATGGCCGGGCCTTTGCCTGGCATCAGCTTAACGACACATACAAAGAGTAAGCCCATGCCTGATCTGCTGCTGGAGCTGTTCTCGGAAGAAATCCCTGCGCGCATGCAGGCCAGGGCGCGCGAGGATCTGCGCCGCCTGGTGACGGATGGTCTGGTTGAGGCCGGCCTGACCTATGCCAGCGCCGGGGCCTTTTCCACCCCGCGCCGCCTGGTGCTGACGCTGGAAGGGCTGAGTGCCCGAAGCCGCCCCCTGCGCGAGGAACGCAAAGGCCCCCGCGCCGATGCGCCCCAGGCGGCGCTGGAGGGCTTTCTGCGGTCCACCGGCCTGCGCCGCGACCAGTTGGACCTGCGGGACGAGAAGAAGGGCCAGGTCTGGTTCGCCGTGGTGGAAAAGCCGGGCCGCCCGGCGGCTGCGATTGTGGCCGAAGTGGTGGACCAGGTGATCCGCAGCTTTCCCTGGCCGAAATCGATGCGCTGGGGCAGCGGCTCCTTGCGCTGGGTGCGCCCGTTGCAGTCGATCCTGTGCCTGCTGACGGATGAGGGCGGGGCAGAGGTTGTTCCGCTGGAGGTGGACGGGATTGCGGCGGGAGACACCACCGCCGGGCACCGCTTCATGGCCCCGGCGCGCTTTGCGGTGTCTTCGTTTGACGATTACCGCGCCAGGCTGCGCCGCGCCTTTGTGGTGCTGGACCCGGCAGAGCGCGAGGCGCAGATCTGGCACGATGCCGCCACCGCCGCCTTCGCCCAGGGGCTGGAGGTGGTTCCCGACGCCGCCCTGCTGGCCGAGGTTGCGGGACTGGTGGAATGGCCCGTGGTGCTGATGGGCAGCATCGGAGCCGATTTCCTGGGCCTGCCGCCCGAGGTGCTGCAGACCAGCATGAAGGAACACCAGAAGTTCTTCTCGGTCCGCAATCCAGGTACGGGGCGGATCGAGAAATTCGTGACCGTCGCCAACCGGGAAACGGCGGATCACGGGGCCACGATCCTTGCCGGCAACCAGAAGGTGCTGGCCGCGCGGCTGTCTGATGCGAAGTTCTTCTGGGAGAATGACTTGCGGGTCGTTCATGATGTGGGGCTTGAAGGCATGGCGGCAGGGCTGGCGAATGTGACCTTCCACAACAAGCTGGGCAGCCAGGCTGACCGCGTGGCGCGGATCGAGGCATTGGCGCGCGACATTGCCCCCCTTGTCGGCGCATCGCCGGACCTTGCGGCGGAAGCCGCCCGCGTGGTGAAGGCCGATCTGCAATCGGCCATGGTCGGCGAGTTTCCGGAACTGCAGGGCACGATGGGCGGCTACTATGCCCGCGCCGCCGGTCTGCCCGAAGCGGTGGCAGCGGCCTGCAAGGCCCACTATTCGCCCCTTGGCCCGTCCGACGATGTGCCCACCGACCCGGTTTCGGTCGCCGTGGCGCTGGCCGACAAGATCGACACGTTGACGGGGTTCTGGGCGATTGACGAGAAGCCGACGGGCAGCAAGGACCCGTTTGCGCTGCGCCGGGCGGCGTTGGGGGTGATCCGGCTTGTTGTGGGGAATGGGGTTCGGGCAAGTGTTTCCAATTTCCTAAACGCTTCGCATGATGAGTTGCTAAACGTCTATCGAACTCGACGCTGTTTAAGGTTTCGGTCTTCCACCGGCAGTTTCAGAGTGGCTGAACCCATGACGCTTGCTTTGCGAGAACCAGCAAATGAGAGACCATTCTGGTGGGTGACAAGGGCTGGGCTTGTTGGCCAACCTATTGACTTAGCAGACCTGGTAATGTCTCGCAGTAATGCTGACATGTTCGACGAAGACGAGCATTTCTATGTTTTTGAGCGAGAAGCGGTAACGCCCGACCTCCTCTCCTTCCTCCACGACCGCCTCAAGGTCTACCTCCGCGATCAGGGTATCCGCCACGATGTCATCGACGCCTGCCTTGCTATGCCTAACAATGACGACCTGACCCTGCTGGTGAACCGCGCCGAGGCCCTTTCGGCGGTGCTGAAAACCGAAGACGGGGCCAACCTGCTGGCGGGGTTCCGCCGCGCCAACAACATCCTGACCCAGGCCGAGGACAAGGACGGTGTCGAATATTCCTATGGCGCCGATCCGAAATTCGCCGAAACCGGTGCCGAGCGCGCCCTGTTCGCCGCGCTGGACCAGGCCGAAGCCGCGATCACCCCTGCGCTGCAATCGGAAGATTTCGCCGCCGCCATGGCCGCCATGGCCGCCCTGCGCGCGCCCATCGATGCCTTCTTCACCGATGTGCAGGTCAACAGCGACAACCCGGTCCTTCGGCGCAACCGGCTGAACCTTTTGCACCGCATCCGGTCGGTCTGCGGCCAGGTGGCGGACCTTGCAAGGATCGAAGGCTGAGCCTTTTTCTGTGTTGATGACTGCCCCATGGGCGTCGCCGTCTGATCCGGGATTGGTGTGAAGGGCGGCTGAAAGTGCCCGGCGCATGGACCGCTGGCTGGAAAAGAGGAACCTCTTCCGCACGCGCCTCACGCAGTCTGGCCGTGGCCATCGCCCAAGCCATGCGGTGCCAGCGGTGCCCGCCAGCCCCGCCCCCGGCGGGCGCTGGCCTCTGCTGGCCCCGAACCTGCGGGTCTGTGGGGGACCGTCCCGCGCGGGCGGGCAAACGCGGGTCGCGGTTCCTGATCCCGCCCGGAGGGGCGAAAGCGTTATCACCGCCTCAATGGCAGGGGCCATCGCCCCTGCCACAGCGCTGCGCCGGGATCAGGACCGGCCGGGGGCCCAAAGCCCCCGGCCAGCGCCCGCCCCGCCCCCGGCGGGCGCTTCGCCCCCGCCGGGTCGGGCGCTGGCCTCCGTCCCTCCCGGAGCTGC
>JADCEF010000077.1 GCA_020250445.1 Rhodobacter sp. | reverse complement strand
TCGGGCAAAAGCCTGGTCGGCCATATCCACCCCGAGTCGATCGGCACCTTCACGGGGGGGCCGATCTGATGTCCGGCCTGTCCGCCACCACCGCCCGCGTCCTGCCAGAGGATCAGCACCTGGCGCAGTCGATCAACGACATTCTGGCAACCCCGACGGGCAGCCGCGTGATGCGCCGCGCCTATGGGTCGGACCTGCCGCGCCTGATCGATGCGCCGCTGAACGGGGAAACCCTGGTCGATCTGTACGCCGCCACCGCCGAGGCGATTGAGGCCTGGGAGCCGCGCTTTGTCCTGCGCCGGGTCGAGGTGGCCGATGCGGCTGCGGGCAAGCTGTCGCTGACCCTGACCGGCGAGGTGCAGGGCCTGGAAACCGTGCTGACGGCAGAGGTGGCGGCATGAGCGGCTACAGCGCCATTGACCTGAGCCTGCTGCCGGTTCCCGACGTGGTCGAGACGCTGGATTATGAGGTGATCCTGGCCGCCATGAAGGCCGATCTTGCCGCCCGCGCGCCCGATCTGGCGGCGGTGCTGGCCCTGGAAAGCGAGCCGCTGGTCAAGCTGCTGGAGGTCTGCGCCTACCGCGAGGTGCTGATCGGCGCCCGGGTGAACGATGCCGCGCAGGCCGTCACCCTGGCCCGCGCCACCGGCACCGATCTGGACAATCTGGCGGCGCTGTTCGGCGTGGCGCGGCTGGTGATCAGCCCCGGCAACCCTTCGGCGGTGCCGCCGGTCGCCCCCACGCTGGAATCGGACGCGGATCTGCGCCGCCGGGCGCAGCTGGCGCTGGAAGGGTTCAGCACCGCAGGACCCGAGGGGGCCTATGTGTTCCATGCCCTGTCCGCAGATGCCGATGTGCTGGATGTCAGTGCCACCAGCCCCAGCCCCGGCGATGTGCTGGTGACGGTGCTGTCGCGCACGGGCAGCGGCACGGCCCCGGCCCCGCTGCTGGCCACGGTTCAGGCGGCGCTGAATGCCGACGATGTGCGCCCGCTGTGCGACAACGTGGTGGTGCAGTCGGCGGCCATCGTCAGCTATGCCATCACCGCCACGCTGTTCTTCTACCCCGGCCCGGACAGCGCGGTGGTCATGGCCGCAGCCCAGGCGGCTGCCACGGCCTATGCGGCCGCCCAGCACCGGATCGGGCGCGACGTGACAATCTCTGGCCTTCATGCCGCGCTGCACCAGCCCGGCGTGCAGCGCGTGGTTCTGACCTCGCCTTCCGCCGCCCTGACCATCGGCAGCGCCCAGGCCAGCTGGTGCACCGCCATCACCCTGGCGAACGGGGGTGTCGATGAATAGCCTGCTGCCCCCGAACGCCACACCGCAGGAAACGGCCATCGAGGCCGCGACCGCGCGGATCGCCGATGTGCCGGTGCCGAATGCCAGCCTGTGGACCCCCGCCACCTGCCCCGCCGCGCTGCTGCCCTGGCTGGCCTGGGCGCTGTCGGTCGATGAATGGGACGGCACCTGGCCGGAGGAACGCCAGCGCGCGGTCATCGCCGCCTCGGTGGGCGTGCACCGGCGCAAGGGCACGCGGGGGGCGGTGGTCGCGGCGCTGGCCGCCGCCGGGTACGGCACAGCCTCGCTGATCGAGGCAAAGGACCTGACCCGGCTGGGGCAGACGCGCCCGCTGGGCCAAACGTGGCGGCTGGGCTGGTCGGGCACCGTCTGGGCCGATTACTGGGTTGAGATCGCCGTGCCGATCTTCCGGGCCGAGGCGGACCGGCTGGCGCGGCAACTGGCTGCGGTGGCCCCGCTGCGCTGCCGCCTGCGCCGGATCGAGGTGGTGGGCGGCATCCGCCATGTCCTTGGTCGGGACGTCTGGACACTGGGAAATCAGGTGCCGCTGGGCGGCGTCTATAACTACGAGGTGCCTGTCTGATGGTGAACCTGGCGACGGTGAATTACCTGCCCGAATTGCAGCAGTACGAGGCGCAAATCCCCCGCCTTGAAGACGGCTGGTGGCCCACCGGCGGCGCGGTCAACCCCGCCGCCGATTCCGGGCTGATGAACTGGCAGGCCAGCCTGCTGGCCAACCGCACGGCCTTCCTGAAAAAGGTGATCGACGATGCGGGGCTGGGCGCGGCGGCGGTGCCGCTGGTGACGCTGAACGCGGCGGCGGCGCGCCTGACGGGCAGCTACCGCTTTGCCAGCACCGATGCGAACACGCCCGCATCCGGCGTGGCGGGCACGCTGGAGGTGATTGCGGCCAGCGCCAATGCGGTGAACCAGATGGCGATGGACAGCGCCAGCACCCGGATGTGGACGCGCTTCTGGAACGGCACGGTCTGGTCGGCCTGGTCGGAGATCTGGCGCACCACGGGTGTGTCGGGAAGCCTTGGGGCAAGCGGATGGCAGCCACTGCCCAGCGGGCTGATCCTTCAATGGGGCGCGGCGTCCTTGATGGTAACCAATACACTGTTTTCGACTGTCGGGGTTGCAGTGACGTTTCCGACGACATTTCCCACCGCCTGTCGTCAGGTCATCGCCTCGGTCAGCGGCCCGGTCGGCGAAGCTGCACAAATCCTGGCTGCTGCCTACGGGCTTGGAACCACCGGGACAACGATAGCCCTTGCGCGCATGTTCGGGGACAACGGCGGTGCTACCGAAACCACGCAAGTTTCCTACCTCGCAATAGGACATTGACCATGATCAGGTATTCCGCAACAACGAGAGGCTTCTACGACAGCGCGTTGCACGGCAGCAACATCCCGCCGGATGCGGTCGAGGTGGCCGTCGCCGATTTCCAAGCGTTGCTGGCTGCACAGTCGAACGGCGCGCGGATCGTGCCCGGCGAGGGCGGCGCGCCGACCCTGCTGTGGCCCACCCCGCCGACGCCGGAAGAGGTGCTGGAGGCCTGGCGCGCCCGCACCGTGGTCAGCGCCTTTCAGGCCAAGGCGGCGCTTTACAACCGGGGCAAGCTAAACGACGCCGAAGCGGCGGCGCTGGTCGCCGGCGGCCTGATCCTGCTGGCCTGGCAGACCGCCACCGAATATCCCCGCCTGTCGCCCGCCATCGTCGCGCTGGCCCCCACCATCGGCATCACCGACCCGGAAGACATTGATGATCTCTTCCGCGAAGCGGCCGTGATTTCCGCCTGACCCGAAAAGGACCACCCCATGCCTGACCAGTTTCTCCACGGGATCGAAGTCGTCCAGATCGACGACGGCATCCGCCCGATCCAGACCGTCAAATCCAGCATCATCGGCTTTGTCGGGACCGCGCCTTTGGCCAGTGCCGATACCAAGGCCACGCTGGACCAGGGCATCAGCCCCGCCGCGCTGCTGTTCACCGCGAAATCCGTCGGTGTCCTGGGCAATGCCATCACCGTGCATCTGCGCAACCCCGGCACGGCAAACGCCACGCTGGGCGTAGTGGTGACCGGCAACGCCATCGTCGTCAACCTGGCCACCAATGCCTCGTCGGTGCCGACATCGACCCTGACGCAGATCATCGCGGCCATCGCGGCCAGCGCCCCCGCCAATGCGCTGATCAGTGCCGCCGTCGCCACCGGCAGCAGCGGCAGCAGCGTGGCCGCCGCCACCGCCAACCCCGTGGCCCTGACCGGCGGCGCGGACGAGCCGTTCCCGCTGAACGTGCCGGTGCTGATCACCGGCCCGCGCGCCGCCAATGCCCTGGGGCTGAGCGGCACGCTGAAGGCGGCTTACGATGCGATCTATGCCCAGGGTGTCAGCACCGCCGTGGTGGTGCGTGTGGCCGAGGGCGCGAACGCCGCCGCCACCCTGGCCAATGTGCTGGGCGATGCCACCGCGCAGACCGGGGTTTATGCGCTGATGACCGCCCGCAACGTCACGGGTCAGGTGCCGCGCATCCTGGCCGCGCCCGGCTTCACCTCCACCCCCGCCGCCAGCCCGGCATCCCCGGTGACGCTGGCGCTGATCACGGTCGCCACCCGCCTGCGCGGCGTGGTGATTGCCGACGGGCCGAACAGCACCGAGGCCGATGCGCTGACAGACCGCGCCAAGTTCGGCTCCGACCGGCTGTACATCGTCGATCCGGGCGTGAAGGTGTTCGACAGCGCGACGCAGGGCTTTGTCATCCGCCCGGCCTCGGCTTACGTCGCGGGCATCCTGTCTTACATGGATGCGACCAAAGGCTTCTGGTGGTCGCCGTCGAACCAGATCGTGCAGGGCATCAGCGGCACCGCCCGCCCGGTCAGCTTCGCGATCAGCTCGACCGAGACCGAAGCCAACCGCCTGAACGAGCAGGAGGTGGCCACCATCATCCGTCAGGACGGCTTCCGCCTGTGGGGCAACCGCACCACGGCCTCTGATCCGCTCTGGGCCTTCCTGCCGGTGCGGCGCACCGCCGACATGGTCTATGAGAGCATGGAAGAGGCGCTGCTCTGGGCGATGGACCGGCCCTTTTCCGAGCAGCTGCTGCTGGATATCCGCGACACGGTGCAGGAGTACCTGAACACCCTGACCCGGCGCGGCGCGATCCTGGGCGGCAAGGTCTGGATCGACCCCGAGCTCAACAGCGCCACCGAGCTGATGGCGGGTAAGCTGTACATCGACTTCGACATCGAGCCGCCCGCACCGCTGGAACACCTGACGTTCCGCGCCCACCGCGAGGGGGACTACTACACCGAACTCGTGCAAACCGTCGCCACGGCGCAATAAGGAGGCCCCCTGATGGCACTGCCGCGCAAGATCAAGAACTTCAACGCCTTCGTCGACGGGGTGTCGTACTTCGGCATCGCGACCGAGGCGAAGCTGCCGCAGGTCAAGGTGATGACCGAGGCGCACCGGGGGGCGGGCATGGACGGCCCCGTCGGCATCGACATGGGGGTCGAGGCCATGACGGCCGAGATCACCTTTTCGGAATGGTCGCCCACCCTGTTGAAAAAACCCGGCCTGCAGCAGCGCTTCGTGCTGCGCCCGGCAGCGGCGGGCGAGGTGGGCGACGGGGCCGACACGATCATCGCCACCGTCGGCGGGCTGATCACCGCCGCTGAGACCGGCGATCTGAAGCCCGGCACCGACACGGCGCTGAAGCTGATGATGGATGTCCGCTACTACCGGCTGGAGATCAACGGCGAGCAGATCGTCGAGATCGATCTGGTCAACGGCAAGCGCGTGATCGGCGGGGTCGACCAGCTGGCCGACCAGCGCCGCGCGATGGGTCTGTGACATGACCGGGGCGGACGCGAAGCAAGCGGTCTGGAACGCCGTGCAGGAAGCGGCCACCTGGGCAGCAGACCAGCCCCTGACCGATGACCTGCCTGCACAGGTCACGACACGGATTCAGGCATCGTTTGATGCGCTGGCCGATGACGGCGTGATCCGGCGCGGGTCGGTCAGGGTGGACCCCGCCCGCAACCGGCCGGCCGATCTGACCGCCGGAAAGCTTTGCCTCGACTTCGAAATCCAAGTCGCACCGGAAATGTCAGTTTAAGGAGGATTGAACATGAACAAAATCACCCTGCAAACCCCCGTCCTGCGCAAGGGGTCGGACCCCATCACTGAGGTAACGGTACGCGAGCCGAAGGTGGGCGACACCCGCGGGCTGAGCCAGATGGACATTGCCAGGATGGACGTGAAGACCATGGAACGGCTGCTGCCGCGCATCACGCAGCCGCCGCTTCTGCCAGATGAGATTGCGGGCATGAACATGTCCGACTTCTTCAAGCTGTCGGGGGCTGCCGTGGGTTTTTTGATACCGGAGGCGGACAGGGAACAGGCCGGGATCACCGAGTAGCCCTGCCGCATGACGACATCGAGGAGACGATGGCGGACATCGCCCTTGTCTTTCACTGGACCCCCGGGGACATGGACCCGATGACGCCCGGGGAACTGGCGCGCTGGTGGCACAAGGCGCGCGCAAGGCACGAAGGCGAAGACGACGATGGCTGATCTGAACATCGCCCTGATCCTGCGCCTGGTGGACCGGGCCACCGCGCCGGCGCGGGCGGCGATGCGCAACCTGGAACGGCTGGGCGGCGACAGCCTGGCGCGCCAGGCCGAGCGGGTGTCACGCGGCACCCGGCTGATGACGGCGGGGCTGAACGACGTGGGCAATGCCGCGCTGCGCGGCGGCACGGTGGTGGCGGCCTATGGCGCGGGCATGACGGCGCTGGCCGCAAGCTTTGTCCGCCCGGCGGCGCAGTTCGAACAGTTCAACGTGCAGCTGACCACCCTGGAAGGATCATCGGCCAAGGCCGAACAGGCGATGGCCTGGATCGAGGGCTTTGCCACCCGCACGCCGCTGAGCGTCGAGGAAACCGTGCAGGCCTATGCCCGGCTGAAGGCCTTTGGCCTGGACCCGACCACGGGGTCGCTGCAGGCGATGGTCGATACCATGGCGGCGACGGGCGGGGGGGCCGAAAAGCTGGACGGGCTGACGCTGGCCCTGGGGCAGGCCTGGACCAAGGGCAAGCTGCAGGGCGAAGAGGCCATGCAGATGCTGGAACGCGGCGTGCCAGTGTGGGACCTGCTGGCGGAAGCGATGGGCAAGAGTGCGGCGGAAGTGCAGAAGCTGTCCGAACAGGGCAAGCTGGGCCGGGAAGAGATCACCCTGCTGACCGACGCGCTGGGCGCGCGCTACAGTGGGGCTTCAAAGAAAGCCTCTGAAACCTGGGACGGGATCACGTCAAACCTTTCAGACCAGTGGACGCGGTTCCAGCGGATGGTCATGGATGCCGGTCTGTTCGACTGGATGAAGGACAAGCTGGAAGGGCTGCTCGACAAGCTTGACGAAATGGCAAAGGACGGGACGCTCCAAATCTGGGCAACTTCATTGGCCACGAACATTACCCTTGCCCTGAGTGGTATCTTCTTCGCGATTTCGGGGATTTATTTCTTCATCAAGGATCAGCTCTACCCGGCGCTGGAAAGCGTCGCCACCGCCGTCGGCGGCTGGGACGTTCTGGGCTGGATCGCGCTTGCGCTCATGTTCTCGGGTACACTGCTGAAGGTCGCCGCAGGGGTCCGGCTGATCGCGGCCGGCCTGTTGCTGCTGTCGGCCAACCCGGTGGTGGCGCTGGCGCTGGCCTTCACCGCACTCGCAGCCGTGATCTACTTCAACTGGGACAGCATCGTCACCTACTTCAGCGACAAGATCGAGGCGATCCGCAAGGCCTTTGACGAGGGGCTGCTGAACGGGGTGTTGGCGGTGATCGCCGAGTTCAACCCGCTCACGCTGATCGGCGAGGCATTGATGGGGGTCAATGCGCTGATCCTGTCGGCCTTCGACATCGACCTTTACGCCATCGGCGCGCAATGGATCACCGACCTGCGGGCAGGCATTGCCGCGCAGATCGATGCGCTGACCGGCTGGGTGCGGGACAAGTTCGACGCCATGATCCCCGACTGGATGCAGTCTGCCACGGCCGGTGGCGCGGCGCTGATCGGCGATGGCTATGCCGGCATGGGCGGGGCGATGGATACCGGGTTCGAGGGCCGGGCCCTGGGCGGGCCGGTGCGCGCCGGGCGGATGTACCGCTGGCAGGAAGAGGGGCAGGAGGTCTTCGTGCCGCGCACAGATGGCACGGTCATTTCCACCCGCCAGCTGCGCGGCCTGCGCGGCGGCGGGCGCGCCGCCCCGGCGTTCCACATCGGGGCGATCCACGTGACCGCCGCCCCCGGCCAGTCGGCCCGCGACGTGGCCCTTGCCGTGCGGCGCGAGCTGGAAGACATGGCGCGCGCCGCGCCGCTGCATGACGGGGGCTTCCATGATTGACCTGCCCACGGTGATGATGGCGCTGGGCACCTTCCGCTTTGGCGTCAACCGCGCCAATTACCAGACCTTCACCCGCGATGCCGCCTTCCGCTGGGCCAAACAGGACCGGCTGGGGCGCGCGCCCGCGCTGCAATACCTTGGTCCGGACGCCGAGGAGATCAGCCTTGAAGGGGTGATTTACCCCCATTTCAAGGGCGGTCTGCGGCAGATGGAGCTGATGCGCGCCGTGGCCCGGCAGGGCATGCCGATGATGCTGGTCGACGGGCTGGGCTGGGTCTGGCAGCGCTGGGCGATCACCGCAGTGTCCGAGACGAAGACGGTCTTTCTGGCCGATGGCGCGCCGCGCAGGATCGACTTCAGCATCCGCCTGCAAGCCTATGGGAGGGACGCCGCATGACCCTCTGGCGCACCAAAGACGGCGATGTGCTGGATGCGGTCTGCCGGGCCGCGCTCGGGTCCGAGGCCTATGTGCCGGCCGTGCTGGCCGCGAACCCCGGCCTTGCCGCGCTTGGCCCGGTCTACCCGGCGGGCGTGCTGATCACCCTGCCGGTGCTGCCCGCCCCGGTGGAGACCGGCCAGGTGCGGCTGTGGGGGCGGACATGAGTTCAAGAAGAGGGGAACGTGTGTGCAGGCTCGTACTGTCCATTCTTGAAAGAGACGGCCCACAGAGGGCTGCGATCTGGTGGACCCCCGACCTGCGCGCCCTGCGCGAAGCTGGCTTTGTTCGCCCCGCTTTGGGCCTGCACCGGGGCTGGGAAATCACCGACAAAGGCCGTGCCTTCCTGAAAGCACAGGTGCGCACATGACGCCCGCCTTCCGCATCATGGTGGCGGGGCAGGATGCCACCGGCGCGGTGGGCGACCGGCTTTTGTCGCTGACGGTCACCGACAATGACGGCGGGGTGGCCGACCAGGTGGTGATCGATCTGGACAACCGCGACGGGCGCATTGCCATGCCGGACAGGGAGGCAAAGCTTGAGGTGTCACTGGGCTTCACGGGGCAGGCGCTGGCCTTCATGGGCGTCTTCGCGGTGGATGGTGTGGGCGGCGAAGGCCCGGCGGCATCGCTGCGCATCACCGCCACGGCGGCCGACCTGAAGTCGGACATCCGCAGCCCGCGCACCCGCGCCTGGGAAGGCAAGACCCTGTCGGACATCGTGCGCACCATCGCGGGCGAGGCCGGGCTGAAGCCGGTGGTGGGCGCGTCGGTGGCCGGTGCCGCCTGGGACTATCTGGCGCAGACGGCGGAATCGGACCTGAACTTTCTCACCCGCATTGCCGCGACGCTGGATGCCACCGCCAAGCCCGCCGGGGGCGCCCTGATCGTGCAGCGCCGGGGCGAGGGCAAAACGGCCGCCGGTGACGTGCTGACCCCGCCGGTGATCACGCCCGCGCGCCTGTCGCGCTGGACCTGGAGCCTTGACGGGCGCGAGGTCTACGGCGCGGTCGAGGCGCTGTGGTCCGATACCGGCACCGGCACGGTCAACAAGGTGACGGTGGGCAGCGGCACCCCGCGCCGGGCCCTGCGCCATGTCCACCGGACCGAGGCCGAGGCGCGCCGCGCCGCACAGGCCACGCTTTCGGGCGCGGCCCGGTCGGCGATGTCGATCTCGGCCGGGCTTGCGGGGTTCGAGCCGGGTCTGCTGGCCGGGGCCACCGCCCGGCTGGCCGGACCCGGCCTGCACCCGGCGGAACTGGCCGGCGAATGGCAGATCACCAAGGTCACCCACCGGCTGGACGGCAGCGGGCTGATCACAGGCTTTGACGGCAAGAAGGGGGCGGCCTGATGCGGCCCCGCAAACAGGAGCGGACCCATGTCCAAATCGGATGCCTTTGAATCGGCGCTGCTGGCGCTGGTCTTTCAGAACACCAACATCGCCAACATCGGCGATGCCACCGGCCTGCGCGGCGCGGCCGCAGCCGGGCAGTTGTTTGTTGCCCTGCACACGGCGGACCCCGGCGAGGCGGGCACGCAAGCCACCAACGAGGTGGCCTATACCGGCTATGCCCGCGTCGGCCTGGCACGGTCGTCCGGGGCGTTCACCATCACCGGCAACAGCGTGTCGCCTGCCGCGAATGTCAACTTTCCAATCTGCACCGCCGGGTCCGCGACCGCAACCCATTTCTCCATCGGGGTGGCGGCGTCGGGCGCGGGCGTGGTGCTGTACAAGGGGGCGGTCACCCCGGCCATCCCCATCGCGGCGGGCACGACCCCGCAAGTGACCACCGCCACCGTAATCACCGAGGATTGAGCATGTCGGTCTGGCGCGCCTTCTGGCAGGAGTTGAACACCCCGGACAGGTTCGCAGCCCAGCCGTACTACGCCTTCATCAACCAGGTCGGGCATATGGCGCTGGGGGCGGTGCTGGTGTTGACGGTCGGTGCGGTCTGGGCGCAGGCCACGGGCAAGGCCCCGCCGGGCTGGCCGGTCGCGGGCGGGGTGATCGCGGGCTATGTCATCGTCATTGAAATCTTCCGGCAGAAGTGGGTCGGGGCGGATACGCTGCTGGATGCCAGTTTCGTGTCGATGGGCGCGGTGCTGGCCCCGATCACGCTGCGGCTGACGGAGTCGGGCCGCTGGATCAGCGTGGATGACGCCAGCGGGGCCTTTCTGGTCTGGCTGGCCGGGGCCACGGCGGCGCTGGCGGCCTATGTCTATCCCCGCCTTGTCGCCGCTTACGGCGGCACGGCCGACCCTGAAATCCGCCACGACCTCCGAAGGAAATCTGAACCATGACCGACAATGTAACCCTGCCCGCAACCGCCGAGGTTGTTGCCACCGATGATGTGGGGGGAGTACACTTCCAGTACGTGAAGCTCGACGGCGGCGGCAATGGCCTGAGCGCGCCGATCATGGGCTACACTGGCGTTCCTGACAACCTCGCCGTCGGCCTGCCCGTGCGACAGGTCGGGGAGGATATATGGAATTGCAGCTTCAGCGACGTAGGCTCGGGCCTGATCGCACCGGAAATGTCCGCCGAGATCATGGGCACCGGTGTAGGTGCCAGCCAGGCGGGCGGGGCGCTGGCGATCACGACCGGCACCACGGCCAATGCCGAGTTTCTGGCGCGCTCGCTGCAAAGCTGGCGCGGTTCTCTGCGGGCAAGGATTTCGACGGTGCTTTCGCAAAGGATCGCGAACCAGAACTTCGCCCTCCCTCTCGCCGACCTTCTGCTGGAAGGCGCGTCGATCACGATCAACTCGGCAACATCGATCACGGTCAACTGGCCGGAGCACCCATTCACCGCGCAGAGCGTCGGGCAATTCCTGCTTGTGGGCGGGATCGTCGGGGCCGCCGGTGTGCCGGGACGCTATGCCATTGCCTCGGTGATCCCCGGCACGAGCTTCAACCTCACGGTTGCCGGCTGGCCAGCTTCTGGCACCTGCACGGCGACACTCTTCGGGCACAGCTACATCCGAGCCCTCTTTTCCGGCACAACGGCCACGGCGGCGGCGGTGGATACGCAGCGGCGCGGGTGGGCAGCGGGCGACAGCACCATCACGATCAACTCCACCGCGGGGCCCGGCACGATCATGCAGGTCGAGTCCGATGGCCGGGCGGTCTATTTCAGCGACACGCTGCGGGCGACGAGCACAACCCCGAACGTCACGACCCGGGGCAGCCGGATCGAGAACCTGCCTGACGACAACCTCGATCTTTACCTGTTCATCTGGTTCTACAACGGCAGCACCGCCCCGGCCAGCACAACGACCTGGACGATCAGCTTCGCCAGCGTCGAGAAATACGCGAACATCCCGGTCTATGTGCAGGGCCAGCGGGCACAGGGCAGTCAGAACGCCGCGCCGGTGGCAGTTGTCGGTACGGCTGCTGTCTCAATCTCGGGCACGCCTGCGGTCACGGTTTCCTCGGGTGCTATCTCTGCCGCCGGTCCTGCCGCCCATGACGCGGTGATCTCGGGCAACCCCGTGCGGGTAGCCGGGCGCGCAATGACGGCCAACTACACGCCGGTCGCAAGCGGCGATGTGGCCGACGTTTCGGTGACGACCGTCGGCGCGCTGATCCAAAAGCCTTACTGCATCCCTGAGCAGGAATGGGGAGCGTCCCTTGCGTTGACGACGACGACTGCAACGCAGATTCAGGCGGCAGCTGCGGCGGGCCTCAAGCGGCACATGACCAGCCTGTGGGCGATCAACACGGGTGCCGCAGTGGTTGACCTGATCATCCTGGACGGCGCGACCGAGCGGCACCGCTATCCCTTGCCGGTTAATGTGCCGGTGGCGGTGGCGTTCCCGACGGGCATCGTCCTGACAGCCGCGACCGCACTGAACGCGAACCTGTCGGCGGCCGGGACGGTTCGCCTGAACGCGCACGGATACACCGCGCCGTAACCTCCGCCTCTAAGGAGGGCGTCATGTCTCTGCTGCTTCTGCTGAACCAGACCCAGGCGGGCGGCGGCATCGTTGCGGGGGCGGGATCATCCGCCGGGGCGGCGACGGCCGCTGCCCAAGGCCAGTCCACCGCCGCCGGGGCCGGGTCATCCGCCGGGGTGGCGACGGTTGCCGGGGCGGGGTCGGTGGGCGGCTCTGTCGCCGCCGGGGCGGGATCAGCCGCAGGGGCTGCCACAGCTTCGGCGCAGGGCCGGTCCACCGCCGCAGGGGCGGGATCAGCCGCCGGGGCGGCGACGGCTTCGGCGCAGGGCCGGTCCACCGCCGCCGCAGCCGGATCATCCGCCGGGGTGGCCACAGCTTCCGGGGCGGGGTCTGTGGGCGGCTCTGTCGCCGCAGGTGCGGGATCAGCCGCCGGGGCTGCCACGGCATCCGCGCAGGGCCGGTCCACCGCCGCCGGGGCGGGATCATCCGCCGGGGCGGCGACGGCTTCGGCGCAGGGCCGGTCCACCGCCGCCGCAGCCGGATCATCCGCCGGGGTGGCCACGGTTGCCGGGGCGGGGTCTGTGGCCGGCTCTGTCGCCGCCGGGGCGGGATCAGCCGCCGGGGAGGCGACGGCTTCGGCGCAGGGCCGGTCCACCGTCGCCGCCGCCGGATCAGCCGCCGGGGGGGCGGCGGTGGACGGGCGCGGCACCGCTGTCAGGCAGGCGGCGGGCGGCGCAGCCGGGCAGGCGGCGGTGGACGGGCGCGGCACCGCTGTCAGGCAGGCGGCGGGCGGCGCAGCCGGGCAGGCGACGGCGGCGGGCAGCAGCGGCGCCGTCATCGGCGTGCCCGCCTGGGCGGCAAGACCCGCGCAGCGCAGCCAGGCCGGGGGGCGCACGTTGCCTGCGGCCAGCGGCGGGCGGCGCGGCGTGGCAACCGGGCGGGCCGTGGCAACCCTGATTGAGGCATGAGGCAGGCATGAGCGACATATTCCACATGGCCCCCGGCGACACGCTCTGGGCGCTGGATTTCTTTCTGGATGACACGGCCATCGACCTGACCGGGGCAAGCGTGACCTTCACCCTTGCCACCGAGGCCGGGGTGACGCTGTTCACCCGCCCGGCAACGGTGCAGATCGCCACCGTCACCCCCTGCCTGCGCTATCTGTGGCAGGCCGGCGACATGGCCGCTGAAGGCTGG
>JADCEF010000076.1 GCA_020250445.1 Rhodobacter sp. | reverse complement strand
TACATGACGCTGGAAACCATCGCACCGATGGGCGATGATGCCGTCATCAGTCTGCCCGCCGCGGCATCCTGATCAAGCAGGCCCGCGCCGAACATCACGGTGACGATCAGCGCCAGCTACACCACTCCACGGGACAGCATCGGCAAGCACGGATCACTCTTCGGGGGGGGGGGGGCGTCTGACGCAGGTCAGGTGCAATCGGCTTCAAAAGCCGGGCGCTGGAGGTGTCCGCAACGGTTCCGCGCGGCACGCAGCCTTTCCTGCCGTCTGACCGGGCGGTCAAGATGCTGCTGGCAAACGCCCCGGCCCGCCGCTAGAACCAGCCCGACAGCGGGAGTACGGCCATGACGAACGCAATACGCCCACAGCCGGGCATCCTGGATATCGCCCTGTATCAGGGCGGTCAGGCGCAGATTGCGGGCATGTCGAACGTGGTCAAACTGTCGTCGAACGAAAACCCCTTCGGCCCGTCGGAACGTGCCAGGGAAGTCTTCCTGCGCAGCGTCCACCAGCTGCACCGATACCCCCCGACCGACCATGCCGCCCTGCGTCAGGCCATCGCCGACGTGCATGGTCTTGACGCCGGCCGCGTGATCTGCGGGGCCGGTTCGGACGAGGTCATCACCTTCCTGTGCCAGGCCTATGCCGGCCCGGGGGATGAGGTGATCCATACCGAACACGGATTCCTGATGTACCGCATCTCTGCCCTTGCCGTCGGGGCGACCCCGGTCGAGGTGGCAGAGCGGGAACGCACCGCCGATGTTGATGCCATCCTTGCCGCCTGCACCAAGAAGACGAAGCTTGTCTTCATCGCCAACCCGAACAACCCCACCGGCACGATGATCGGGGCCAAGGACATGGCCCGGCTTGCCGAAGGCCTGCCGAAACAGGCGATCCTGGTGCTGGACGGGGCCTATGCCGAATATGTCGAAGGTTATGACGGCGGCAAGGCGCTGATCGAGGCGCGCGAGAATGTCGTGATGACCCGCACCTTTTCCAAGGCCTACGGGCTGGGGGGGCTGCGCATCGGCTGGGGCTATGGCCCGCAGGCGATCATCGATGTGCTTAGCCGCATCCGCGGGCCATTCAACCTGTCGACCGCACAGCTTGATGTTGCCGAAGCCGCCGTGCGCGATCAGGATCACGTCGCCAGATGCCGCGCGGAAAACACCCGCATGCGGGCCTGGCTGGCGGAATCGCTGGCGGAAATGGGGGTGCCGTCCGACACCTCGACGGCCAATTTTGTGCTTGCCCGCTTTGCCGATGCCGCCGAGGCGGCGAATTGCGATGCCTACCTCAAGGCCCAGGGGCTGATCGTGCGTCAGGTCGGCGGCTACAAGCTGCCGCATTGCCTGCGCATCACGGTCGGCGACGAAAGCTCGTGCCGCCGCGTTGTCCATGCCGTTGCCCAGTTCAAGGGGCAGCGGTGATGCCGCGGCTTTATGACCGTGTCGCGCTGATCGGGCTGGGGCTGATTGCCTCGTCCATGGCCCATGCAATCCGTCGGAGCGGGCTTGCCCGGGACATCACAGGCTATGCGCAGACGGCCGAAACCCGCGCCACCGCGCTTGAGATCGGCTTTGTTGACCGTGTGACGGATACGGCGGCACAGGCGGTGCAGGGGGCCGATCTGGTGGTGCTGGCGGTGCCGGTGGGGGCGATGGGTGAGCTTGCCGCCGAAATCGGCCCGCATCTGGCCCCCGGTGCCACGGTGACGGACGTAGGGTCGGTCAAGCAGGCCGTGATTGCGGCGGTGGCACCGCATCTGCCGCCGGGTGTTGCCTTTGTGCCGGGTCATCCGCTGGCGGGAACCGAATATTCCGGCCCGCGTTCGGGCTTTGCCACGCTGTTCCAGAACCGCTGGTGCCTGCTGACACCAACCGAACGGTCCACGCCTGCGGCGGTCGCTAGGCTGCGCAGTCTTTGGGAAGCGATGGGGTCCAACGTGGACGAGATGGATGCCGCGCACCATGATCTGGTGCTGGCGGTGGTGTCACATACCCCGCATCTGATTGCCTACACGATGGTGGGGGTGGCCGACCATCTGCAGCAGGTTTCAAATTCGGAAGTGATCAAGTATTCCGCCAGCGGCTTTCGCGATTTCACCAGAATCGCCGCCAGCGATCCGACAATGTGGCGTGACGTCTTTCTGACCAACAAGGAAGCCACCCTTGATATCCTGGGCCGCTTCACCGAAGAACTCTTTGCTTTGCAACGCGCTATCCGCCTGGGCGATGGTCCGCACCTGCACGAATATTTTACAAGGACTCGGGCGGTCAGACGCGGTATCATCGAAGCGGGGCAGGATACTGCCGCGCCCGATTTCGGGCGGACGTCGGGGGTGCGGGCGGACGTAAAGCCTGCGGAATAGGGGCGGGATGCAACGCTTTGCCTGGGGAGTCCTGATTGGCCTGATCCTGGCCGGTTCGGGCTGGGCCAATGCGCCGGACAGGTCGCTGCGCCCGGTCCCCGGCCCGCTTGGCACCGCACAGCCTGCCGCCACCGAAGCACCGCAGGTGCGGGGCGCGGCCGAGGTGCCGCTTCAGGATCAGGCTGCGGCGCTTGTGGCCGGACTCGCCACAGGCCCGTTGTCATCACCCCGGCCCCGGGAACGACCGGTTGTGCGCATCTCGGGCGCGTCCGAACCGCCGCAGCAGGTCCGCCAAGCCGATTCCCTGCCATCTTCGGCTCCGGTGGTTCTGGCGCTGCTTTCGGTCCCGCGCCCCGAACCGCGGCCCCGCCGGTCTGCGGGCGGTGCCGCAGACCCGCAAATGCCGGAAAAAATCCAGACCGTGGCTGCTGTCCGCATCCTGCCCGGCAAAAGTGCGATCACGGGCAAGAAGGGCTCGGTCTGCGGCGATCCGTCGATCAAGGGTGAAACCCTGGCACCGATCACCTCCCGCGTGCGGGGCTGCGGCATCAAGGAACCGGTCCGCATCACCTCGGTTGACGGTGTGGCGCTCAGCCAGCCTGCCGTCATCAACTGCGATACGGCGCGCGCCCTGAAAACATGGGTCCGCAAGGGCCTGAAACCTGCGTTCGGCCGCAAGGAAGTGGTCGGGCTTCGGATCGCGGCCAGCTATGCCTGCCGCCCGCGCAACAATATCCGGGGCGCAAAGATCAGCGAACATGGCCGCGGCAATGCAATTGACATTGCCGCCATCATCCTTGCTGACGGAAAAGACATTGTCGTTGCCGAAGACTGGCGCAGGTCTGCGGGCCGACCGATGAGAAAGGCCCACAAGGCCGCCTGCGGCCCCTTCAGCACAACACTGGGCCCCGAGTCCGACCGGCATCACCGCGACCACCTGCATTTCGATATCGCCAGACAGCGCGGCGGTGCCTATTGCCGCTGATCAGTTCATGCGGGGGGCGGGCCCCAGCGGGAATGGCCCCAGGCTCATTCTGCCCCTGGCGAAGATCAGCGGCAGATCAAGGTCTTCGGGGGTTCCGGTCTGGGCCGCAAGCAGCGCCAGCATGTTCTGCCAGGTTGGGGCCACTTCTGCCGTGATCAGCCCGGCGGCGACCGCCAGCGGCATGGCATCGCGCCAGTCCGTCAGCCGCAGGGCAATCCGCCCTTCCGCAAGCCCGTCCGCCGCCGCCGCAAGGCTGCCCGAGCCGGACAAAACCAGCCTGCCCCAGACAAGGCGGACCTCTTTCACGTCAACATGCGTGGCACGCGGGCGCACCTGGCCTGCCCTGCGGTCCAGCGGCACCGTCAACGTGACAGTGGCATCCAGCCGCAGCTTCTCCAGCGTTTCGGGGAAATCCGGCAAGGCGGCCATGATGCCCGGATCGGGTGCCAGGCCCAGCATTTCCAGACCGATCTCGTGGCGCGTTCCGTCGCCGCCGACCCGTCTGGTGGCAAAGCGCAGCGTATCGAGACCGGCGGTCCAGCCCAGGTCGGATGTCACGCGCATCTCGTCGCCGACCAGGGTCAGCCGGTCCAGGGCAAGGTTGGTGCCCGGCACGATCACGACGCTGCCCTGCAACCTGTCGGATGCCACCGCAAGGGTCTGCCAGGGGGTCCGGACCTGCTGCTGGCTGGCGAAGGCGGCAATGATGTGCCAGGGCTTGTAGCTGAGCGACAGGATCTGCACGAAGGGTGCCGTCCAGCCATAGCCCGAGGCGGGGTCCGCAAGCCGCAGGTCCGTCACGGTCAGGTCGAACCGGTTGGGAAAGCCGCTGACGGAAAGTGCGCTGTGCCCTGCCACAAGCCCGGCTTCGCTTTGGGTCCGGAACCAGGCCTGCGCGGCGGTTTCCAGTGCCCGGGCGCCCACGAACCAGTAGCCGCCCCAGGTAACCGCCGCTGCGGCCACCACCCACACCAAAGCGCGCATCGCCGCCCCTTCCAATCGGTCCAAGGCTGTTGTTTACAAGCCCCGCAGGACAAGGGCCAGAGACATGAGCAAAGCGAACCGGACCGGCCGGCTGTGGGTTTTCGGCTATGGCTCGTTGATCTGGAATCCCGGTTTTCCCGTGGCAGACCGCCAGATCGCCCGGCTGGACGGCTGGCACCGCAGCTTCTGCATGCGCTCGATCCATCACCGCGGATCGGTCGAAGCGCCCGGTCTGGTCCTTGCGCTTGACCGGCAGGAAGGTGCCCGCTGCGACGGCGTGGCTTTTGCCGTGGAAGCAGGCCAGGAAGAGGCCACCATCGCCGTTCTGCGCGACCGTGAGCTGGTCTCTTCGGCCTATCTGGAAGTCAGCCTTCCTGTCACCTTGCGCCGGGGCGGGCAGGTCACTGCGCTGGTCTATGTGATTGATCCCGATCACGACCAGTACTGCGGGGGCCTGCCACCGGAAGAGCAGGCCAGGATCATCGCCCGGTCTGTCGGCGGACGCGGCAGCAACCGCGATTACCTGTTCAGCACGGCAGACCATCTGTCGTCTCTGGGCATCTGCGACCCCGATCTGGCCTGGCTGGCCGCACGGGTGCGGCAGATCGGTCCGGATTGAAGGCGTTAACCTGTCCTCGCAGGATTGGGAGTTGGCATCCCGGGGCAGCATCCCTATTCTTCCGCGAAACCACAGGACAGGACCGTTGATGCAAAGACTTGAGGCAGACCTTCGCTTTACGCGTCCGATCCGCCAGGTCGTTCTGCTTGTCACGGTCACTGCGGTCGTGGCGCTGGGCCTTTATGCCACCTTCCCGATGCTGCGCGGTGTCTTTCTGGCCAAGCCCCTGCTGAACGGTTTTGTCGGGCTGGTCTTCCTGTTCGGCATCATCATCTGCTTCCTGCAGCTGCTCCAACTGCTGCAGTCCGTCCGGTGGATCGATGATTTCGTGCGCCGCAGGCCGGGCCACAACCTGACGACGCCGCCGCGTCTGCTGGCCCCGCTTGCGGCGCTGCTGCGGTCGCGCGGGGCGAAGATGCAGATATCTTCCTCCAATGCGCGGTCGATCCTGGATTCTGTCGGCACCCGCATTGATGAACAGCGCGACATCACCCGCTACATTGCCAACCTGCTGATCTTTCTTGGCCTGCTTGGCACCTTCTACGGCCTGGCAACGACCGTGCCCGCGATGGTTGAAACGATCCGGTCGCTGGCACCGCAGGAAAATGAAACGCGGGTTCAGGTTTTCGACAAGCTGATGTCGGGGCTGGAAGGCCAGCTTGACGGCATGGGTACGGCCTTTTCCTCGTCTTTGCTGGGGCTGGCGGGTTCGCTGGTCGTGGGGCTGCTGGAGCTTTTCGTCAGCCACGGCACCAACCGCTTCTACCGTGAACTGGAAGAATGGCTGTCCACCATCACCCGCCTTGGCTTCAGCGCCGAAGGCGAAGCTCCCGCGTCCCGTGACGGGGCGATGATCGCCGATGCGCTGAATGGCATGGCAGAGCAGATGGAAGCGCTGCAATCGCTGTACACCCAGTCTGATATTGCCAGGGCCCTTGTCGATGACCGGCTGGTGACGCTGGCGGCGTCGGTTGACCGTCTTGTGGATCGACTGGGGCGTGAGGACGGGCAGAAGGCGCTGTTGTCGCGCATTGCCGATGGGCAGGACCGGCTTGCAACCGCGCTGGCCGTGCCCGAAACCGGGGCCCATGTCGATGCGGAAAGCCGGATGCGCCTGCGGTCGATCGATGTGCAGCTTCTGCGCATTCTGGAAGAAATCTCGGCCGGTCGCCAGGAAAGCATCGCCGACCTGCGGGGTGATCTGGCCGCATTGACCGCGGCAGTCCGCCAGCTGTCGCGCGGTGCGGCGGGGCGGGGTTAGCCGGCATGGCCCTGTCCCGGCGCAGTTCCCGCAGCGAAAGCCCGATCTGGCCGGGCTTTGTTGATGCGATGACCTCGCTTCTGATGGTGCTGATGTTTGTGCTGACCGTCTTCGTGCTGGTCCAGTCGGTGCTGCGCGAAACAATCACCACCCAGGGCTCCGAGCTGGATGCCCTGGCCGCACAGGTGGCCGGGCTGGCCGATGCGCTGGGGTTGGAGCGCAGCCGCGCGGATGCGTTGCAGGCCGAAGTCGGCCGGCTGGGCAGCGATCTTTCGGCAGCGCAGGCGCAGGGCGCAGAGCAGTCCGCCCTGATCGCCACGCTGTCCGGGCAACTGACCGCCCGCCAGGGCGAGCTTGCCGCAGCCCGGGCGCGGATCACCAGTTTTGAACAGCAGGTCGCCACCCTGCTGTCGGAACGTGATACGGCGCGCGGACAGGCCAGCGCGCTGACAGCACAGGTCAGTGACCTCGAGGCGGCCCGTACCCGGCTGATCAGCCAGGAAGAGGCGCTGCAACTGGCGCTGGCCAAGGCGCGGGACGAGATTGACGCGGGCACCGAAGCCGCACGGCTGGCCGCAGCACGCAGCGATGCGCTGACCCTGCTGATCGAGGAGATGAAGGCCAAGGCCGCCGAGCGCGACGCGCAGGTCGCGACGCTTCAGGCGGACCTCTCCGGTGCAAGGGCTGGGCTGTCCGAGGCCGAGAAGGCACGGCTGGCCGATCTTGCCGCCGCCGATGCCCTGCGCGCGCGGCTGAAAGACGCGGACGCAGAACTGACGGCGATGACGCTGGCGCTGGAGGAACAGCGCAAACGGGCCGAAGAAACGCTGACCCTGCTGGCAGCGGCAAATGCGGCAAAGATCGAGACCGAGCAGGACCTGACAGAGGCGCAGAAGCGCGCCGGGCTGCTGGCAGCGGCACAGACGGCGCTGTCACAGGAAAAGGCCGCCTCGGCGGAAAGTGCGCGGCGGGTGGCGCTGCTGAACGAACAGATCGCACAGCTGACCGCGCAGCTGGGGGCGCTGCAGGGCTTGCTGGATGCGGCGGCAGCCAAGGATGCGGCGGCCAAGGTGCAGATCGAGACGCTGGGCGGACAGCTGAATGCGGCGCTGGCCCAGGT
The DNA here is from genome assembly GCA_020250445.1 of Rhodobacter sp. GTDB lineage: Bacteria > Pseudomonadota > Alphaproteobacteria > Rhodobacterales > Rhodobacteraceae > Aliitabrizicola. The sequence continues at coordinate 34,818 of JADCEF010000076.1, read as the reverse complement.
CGCGGGCGAGCAGCGGCTGCGGGCGGAAATGGAAGAAGCCGAACGCAAGCGGCTGGAGGCAGAGGCGGCGCGCCTTGCCGCCGAGGCTTCGGAAGCGAAAGACGAGGCCAGGCAGCTTGAACGATTCCGGTCGGAATTCTTCGGCCAGCTGCGCGACCTGCTGGCGGGCCGCGAAGGCGTGCGGATCGTGGGCGACCGTTTCGTGTTTTCGTCCGAAGTTCTGTTTCAGCCCGGGTCGGCAGATCTTGCCCCGGAAGGGCAGGCCCAGATCGCGGGTGTTGCGGCGACGCTTTCCGAAATTGCGGGGAAGATTCCCCCGGCCATCGACTGGATCATCCGGGTGGATGGGCATACCGACAACGTGCCGCTGTCAGGCGAAGGTCAGTTCCGCGACAACTGGGAACTAAGCCAGGCCCGCGCGCTGGCTGTGGTGCGCTACATGCAGGACGTGCTGGGTTTTCCGCCCGAACGCATGGCGGCGACGGGGTTTGGCGAATACCGCCCCGTCGCGGCGGGCGACAGCCCCGAGGCAAGGGCACAGAACCGCCGGATCGAGTTGAAGCTGACCGAGCGGTAGGGGTGCTGCACGCGGGGCGGCACAGGGCGGACCTGGAACGGACCCGCAAAAAGCCGTACCATCCCGAAGCCAAAGGGATCGATCATCTGACCTTGCCCCAAACAAGCCGGGGCCTCTCCCTTACCCCGCAGTCAGCAGCGGCGGTTTGGCACCGGCCAGGCGGGGTTTCTGCGGCTCTTCGATTTCCAACTCGATCCCGTCGCCCCTGGCTACGACCCTGACAACGCCCCCCTTCATCAGCTTGCCGAACAGAAGTTCCTCGGCCAGCGGCTTTTTAATGTGTTCCTGGATCACGCGGCCCAGGGGGCGCGCGCCCATCTTGTCGTCATAGCCCTTTTCGCCCAGCCAGGCGGCGGCCTCGGGCGAAAGTTCGATATGGACGTTGCGGTCGATCAGTTGCGCCTCAAGCTGCAGCACGAATTTCTCGACCACCTGCAGGATCACCTCCTTGCCCAGCGGGGCAAAGGAAATCACGGCATCCAGACGGTTGCGGAATTCGGGTGTGAAGGTGCGCTCGATCGCCGCCGTGTCTTCGCCCGTGCGCCGGTCGCGGCCAAAACCGATGGCGGATTTCGACATTTCGGATGCGCCCGCGTTCGAGGTCATGATCAGGATCACGTTACGGAAATCCACCTGCCGCCCGTTGTGATCGGTCAGCTTGCCGTGGTCCATCACCTGCAGCAGGATGTTATAGACATCCGGATGCGCCTTTTCGATTTCATCCAGCAGCAGCACGCAATGGGGATGCTGGTCGATCCCGTCGGTCAACATTCCGCCCTGATCGAAGCCGACATAGCCCGGAGGGGCACCGATCAGCCGCGACACCGCGTGCTTTTCCATGTATTCCGACATGTCAAAGCGCAGCAGTTCCACGCCCAGCGTATTGGCAAGCTGCCTGGCCACCTCGGTCTTGCCGACACCGGTCGGGCCGGCGAACAGGTAGTTGCCGATCGGCTTTTCCGGCTCGCGCAGACCGGCGCGGGCCAGCTTGATGGCGGATGACAGCGCCTCGATCGCCTTGTCCTGACCGAAGACCACGCGCTTGAGCGTCTTTTCCAGATCGCGCAACACCTCGGCATCGTCTTTTGAGACGTTTTTCGGGGGGATTCGGGCGATCTTGGCTACGACCGCCTCGATCTCTTTCGGGCCGATGGTCTTGCGGCGCCTCGATTCGGCAACAAGGTGCTGCGCCGCCCCGGCCTCGTCGATCACGTCAATCGCCTTGTCGGGCAGCTTGCGGTCATGAATGTAGCGCGCCGAAAGCTCGACGGCGGTGCGGATCGCGTCATGGGTATAGCGCAGGTCGTGATGTTCCTCGAAATAGGGCTTCAGGCCCATCAGGATTTTGACGGTGTCTTCGACCGAAGGTTCGTTTACGTCGATCTTCTGGAAACGGCGCGACAGGGCGCGGTCTTTTTCGAAGTGCTGGCGGAATTCCTTGTAGGTGGTTGATCCCATGCAGCGCAGCTTGCCGCCCTGCAGCGCGGGCTTGAGCAGGTTCGATGCATCCATCGCCCCGCCCGATGTGGCCCCGGCACCGATGACGGTGTGAATTTCATCGATGAACAGGATGGCGTCGGGGTGATCCTCCATCTCTTTGACGACGGATTTCAGGCGTTCCTCGAAATCGCCGCGATAGCGGGTTCCGGCCAGCAGCGCGCCCATGTCGAGTGAAAAGATCGTGGCATGGGCCAGAATCTCGGGCGTCTCTCCCTTGACGATCTTCCAGGCCAGACCTTCGGCGATGGCGGTCTTGCCCACGCCGGGGTCGCCCACCAGAAGCGGGTTGTTCTTGCGCCTGCGGCACAGCACCTGGATGCAGCGTTCCACTTCGGCCTCGCGGCCGATCAGCGGGTCGACATCGCCCTTGCGCGCCTTGACGTTCAGATCAACGCAGTATTTCGACAGTGCCGATTCCTTCGCCTCGCCCGCTTCGGCCTTGGGCGTTTCCTGATGTTCCTCGGCACCGGTCACCGGGCGGGGCTCGCCATAGGATGGGTCTTTGGCAACGCCATGGGCGATGAAGTTGACGGCGTCATAGCGCGTCATGTCCTGTTCCTGCAGGAAATAGGCCGCGTTCGATTCCCGTTCGGCAAAGATCGCAACCAGCACGTTTGCCCCGGTCACCTCGGTGCGGCCCGAAGACTGCACATGGATGGCCGCGCGCTGGATGACGCGCTGGAAGGCGGCGGTCGGAACCGCTTCCGACCCTTCGACATCTGTGACCAGTGTCGAAAGGTCGTCGTCGATGAATTCCACAAGCGTCTTGCGCAGCTCGTCCAGATCAACCGAACAGGCCTTCATCACCCGCGATGCGTCGGGTTCGTCGATCAGCGCCAGAAGCAGATGCTCCAGCGTTGCAAGTTCGTGGCGGCGTGTGTTGGCCAGCGCCAGGGCGCCGTGGATGGCCTGCTCGAGTGTGTTCGAAAAAGACGGCACGTGAAGGTGCTCCTGTTTCTCAGGGCCGGAAGAGGTTTCCCGTGCCCCCATCCTGACCATAGCCTCTTGGGCTTAAAGTTCGGTTTTCTTTGCCGACCTTCAAGTTCTTTTTCGGCCCGGCCGACGTTTCCTGCGGCTTCTAGGCAAAATGTGATCGCTTAGGGGCGAAGTCCGGGCGAACCAGGGAACCGCCGCTCAAAACCGGTCCTTCCGGGCGCGGATTTCGGTGAACACCGCCGCGTCCAATGCATCTGAAAGGCCAAGCCGCGCCTTCATCTGCGCAAGCCCTGCCCGCAGAAACGGGTTCGTCGCCAGTTCATCGGACAGGCGCGAGGGAACCGTCGGCTGCCCCTTCTGCCGTGCCTGTGCTATCTGCGCCATACGTGAGATAAGCGCCGGATTGTCGGGATCAAGGGACAGGGCAAAGCGCGCGTTCGCCGCCGTGTATTCGTGGCCCGAACAGACCAGCGTTTCCGGGGGCAGCCGCGCCAGTTTTGACAGGCTGGTCCACATCTGCGGCCCGGTGCCTTCAAACAGCCGTCCGCAGCCGCAGGCCATCAGGCTGTCGGCCGTGAACACAAGGGCAGAGGCCGGAAAGTGAAAGGCGAGGTGCCCAATGGTGTGACCGGAGACGTCGATGACCGTTCCCGTTTCATTGCCCACCTGCACCGTCTGACCTTCGTGCAAGGCAAGGTCAAGGGGCGGCAGGCGGTGCGCGTCTGCGGCGTTGCCTGCCACCCTTGCGCCGGTGGCGGCCCGCAGGTCCGCGACCCCCTGAATGTGATCGGCGTGGTGATGGGTCAGCAGGATCTGCGACAGGGCCCAGCCGCGCTGGTGCAGGGCCGCCAGAATCGGGGCCGCCTCGGGCACGTCGATGACGGCGGTATCGCCGCTGGCGGCATCGTGGATCAGGAAGGCGTAGTTATCCGACAGGCAGGGGATGGTCACAAGGTCAAGCGGCATGGTGTTTCGCCTTTGTCTGCTGATATCTTCGCCGCGACAATCGTCCTTGAGGGGTCCGATCGCAATGCATCTTGATGTGGTCGAACTGCGCAATTTCTACTACCGGACCCAGCTGGGCCGGGTGGCGCAGCGGGCGATCCGGGAGACCGTTGCGAAAACCTGGCCCGGTGCCCGGGGCCAGACGGTGGTGGGGTTCGGCTTTGCCGTTCCGGTGCTTCGCCCCTACCTGGCCGAAGCGCGTCGCATGGTTGCGCTGATGCCCGGCCAGCAGGGGGTGATGCCCTGGCCCGCCGGGGCGGAAAACGTATCTGTCCTGTGCGAGGAAACGCACTGGCCGATCTCGACCGGGTTTGTCGACAGGCTGGTGGTGTTGCACGGGCTGGAAACATCCCAGCATCCGGCGGCGCTGCTGGAGGAATGCAGCCGTGTGCTGGGGCCGGGCGGGCGGGCGCTGTTTGTGGTGCCGAACCGGTCCGGCCTGTGGGCGCGGGCCGATGGCACGCCCTTTGGCTTTGGCCGACCCTATTCGATGTCGCAGCTGGAAGCGCAGCTGAAACATCACGGATTCACACCGGAACGCAGCCAGTCAACGCTGTTCGCCCCGCCGTCCAACCGGCGCTTCTGGCTGCGGACGGCGGATTTCTGGGACGGGGCCGGGCGGCGGGTGGTGCCCTGGGTGGCGGGGGGCGTTCTGGTGGTCGAGGCATCCAAGCAGACCTATGCCCCCACGCGGCCCGGCCTGCGCGACGTGGTCCGCCGGCCGCTGCGGGTGCTGGAAGGGTTGCCTGCACCGGTGCCCACCCCGCACCTGCCGGACGCGGGTCCAGGCAACGGGACGGGGTGATTCACGGCGTTTTGCGGATGCAGGCGCGGTCCTTGCCGCAACACGGCGGTGCCAAAGCGTCGCATCTGCCGCACCGCGCGGCGAACCCCTGTTTTTCAAGGCTCCGGCACCTCTCATTGACGTGACCTTGACGGTTGCAGGGTTTCGGCACCTCTGCTACACCCCGCCGAAATCAAGACGCACGCGGCAGTGTGCGCCATGGGCGGCCCTTGTCCTGCACAAACGTTGGTTTGCACAGACGTTCGGACGGAAGCAGGGCCAGAACAGTGGAAGGGTTGACGTGTCGGAACCAGCTTCGATGTCCACGGGGATTGCCGGTCGCTATGCTTCGGCCGTGTTCGGGCTTGCGATGGACGGCAAGGCGCTGGCAGCGCTGGCGGCGGATGTCGATGCGCTTGATGCGGCGCTTGCCGAAAGCGCCGATCTGCGCGGGATGATCGCCTCTCCCATGGTTTCGCGGCAGGATCAGGGCAATGCGATTTCCGCGATTGCCGCCAGGATGAAGCTTTCGGCGCTGATGGCCAACACGCTGCGCCTTATGGCCACCAAGCGCCGCCTGTTCGTGCTGCCGCAGCTGATCAGCGAATTGCGCGCCCGCATCGCCGCCGAAAAGGGCGAGGTGACGGCAGAAGTCGTGTCGGCAACGCCGCTGAACGCAGAGCAGACCGCGCAGCTTGCGGCCACGCTGAAGGCGCGCGCCGGCAAGGACGTGGCATTGAAGACAACCGTCGATGCAAGCCTGATTGGCGGACTCGTCGTGAAACTGGGCTCGACGATGATCGACACCTCGATCCGCGCGAAGCTCGCGGCACTCAAGAACGCAATGAAAGAGGTCGGATAATGGGTATCCAAGCTGCTGAGATCTCCGCGATCCTCAAAGAGCAGATCAAGAATTTCGGCCAGGATGCCGAAGTGGCCGAAGTGGGCCGCGTGCTGTCGGTGGGTGACGGGATTGCCCGCGTCCACGGGCTGGACAATGTCCAGGCAGGCGAGATGGTTGAATTCCCCGGCGGCATCCGCGGCATGGCGCTGAACCTGGAAGTGGACAACGTCGGCATCGTGATCTTCGGGTCGGACCAGGACATCAAGGAAGGCGATACCGTCAAGCGCACCCGGTCCATCGTGGACGTGCCTGCGGGCGATGCCATGCTGGGCCGCGTTGTGGACGGCCTTGGCAACCCGATCGACGGCAAGGGCCCGATTGCGGCGACCGAGCGTCGCGTGGCCGACGTGAAGGCCCCGGGCATCATCCCGCGCAAATCGGTACACGAGCCGATGGCAACCGGCCTGAAGGCCATCGATGCCATGATCCCGGTGGGCCGCGGCCAGCGCGAGCTGATCATCGGCGACCGCCAGACCGGCAAGACCGCCGTGGCGCTGGACACAATCCTGAACCAGAAGACCTATAACGAAGCCGCCGGTTCGGATGAATCGAAAAAGCTGTATTGCATCTACGTCGCTGTCGGACAGAAGCGGTCGACTGTGGCGCAGCTGGTCAAGAAGCTGGAAGAAACGGGGGCGATCGACTATTCCATCGTGGTTGCCGCGACCGCGTCCGATCCGGCTCCGATGCAGTTTCTGGCCCCCTATGCCGCCACCGCCATGGCGGAATTCTTCCGTGACAACGGCCGGCATGCCCTGATCATCTATGATGACCTGTCCAAGCAGGCGGTTGCCTACCGCCAGATGTCGCTGCTTCTACGCCGTCCGCCGGGACGCGAAGCCTATCCGGGCGACGTGTTTTACCTGCACTCGCGCCTGCTGGAGCGGTCGGCAAAGCTGAACGAGGATTCCGGCGCGGGGTCGCTGACCGCGCTGCCGATCATCGAAACGCAAGGTGGCGACGTGTCGGCCTTTATCCCGACCAACGTGATCTCGATCACCGACGGCCAGATTTTCCTTGAAACCGAACTGTTCTACCAGGGCATCCGACCCGCCGTGAACACCGGTCTGTCGGTGTCGCGCGTGGGGTCCTCGGCGCAGACCAGCGCCATGAAATCCGTGGCCGGCAAGGTGAAGCTGGAACTGGCGCAGTACCGCGAAATGGCGGCCTTCGCGCAGTTCGGGTCAGACCTTGATGCGTCCACCCAGCAGCTTCTGAACCGCGGTGCGCGCCTGACCGAGCTGATGAAGCAGCCGCAATATGCGCCGCTGACCAATGCGGAAATCGTCTGCGTGATCTATGCGGGCACCGCGGGCTACCTTGACAAGATTGCCGTAAAGGACGTGACCCGCTTTGAAGCCGGTCTGCTCAAGCACCTGCGCAGCAAGGGCAAGGCATTGCTGGACGATATCACGGCCAAGGACCGCAAGGTGTCGGGCGATCTTGAAAAGGCGATCCGGGCGGAACTTGACGCCTTCGCAAAAGACTTCGCCTGAAGGCGTGGCAAGGAGCCGGTAGATGCCCAGCCTGAAGGACCTGAAGAACCGGATCGGAAGCGTCAAGAACACGCGGAAGATCACGAAGGCGATGCAGATGGTTGCTGCGGCGAAGCTTCGCCGCGCCCAGGAGGCCGCCGTGGCCGCGCGCCCCTATGCAGAGCGGATGAATGCCGTGATGACGGGGCTGGCCGCCTCGGTCGGCGGCAGCGATCAGGCCCCCCGGCTGCTGGCCGGAACGGGTGACGACCGCGTGCATCTGCTGGTGGTGATGACGGCAGAGCGCGGGTTGTGCGGCGGCTTCAATTCTTCCATCGCGCGGCTTGCCCGCCAGCACGCGCAGGCGCTGATGGCCAGGGGCAAGACGGTGAAAATCCTGACCGTGGGCCGCAAGGGCCGCGAGCAGCTGCGCCGCGACCTGTCGCAGCATTTCGTCGGCCATGTCGATCTGTCGGCGGTCAAGCGCATCGGCTATGTCGATGCGCAGGGCATTGCCCGTGACATTCTGGCCCGGTTCGATGCCGGCGGGTTTGACGTGGCAACACTGTTCTTCAACCGCTTCCAGTCGGTGATCAGCCAGATCCCGACGGCGCAGCAGGTGATCCCGGCCGTGTTCGAAGGGGCCGCGACATCAATGCTTTACGACTACGAGCCCAGCGAGGAAGGCATCCTTGCCGACCTTCTGCCGCGCAATGTGGCGACACAGGTTTTCACCGCCCTGCTGGAAAACGGCGCGTCTGAACAGGGCGCGCGTCAAAGCGCCATGGACAATGCGACCCGCAATGCAGGCGATATGATCAACCGGCTGACCATCCAGTACAACCGGTCGCGTCAGGCGGCGATCACCAAGGAACTGATCGAGATCATCTCGGGCGCGGAGGCGCTGTAACGTGGCAGAGGATGTGGCCAGCCTGACCTACGAGTTGCTCAAGCGGATGCAGACGCAGTTTTCGCGATTCGAGGACGGGTTGGCTGATCTGAAAACCCGGGTGTCCAACATGGAAAGCGGGCTTTCGCTGGTGCGTCAGGAGCTTGCGCTGCAATCGTTGCAGATTTCACAGTTGTCGCACCGGATGGACCGCTTTGACGAACGCCTCGCGCGGATCGAACGCCGTCTGGACCTGATCGAAGCATAATGGAATGACCGGGGCCAAGCCCCGATGAACCGGAGAAACGACATGGCAAAAGCCCCAAAGGCCCACGGCAAGATCACCCAGGTGATCGGCGCGGTTGTTGACGTGCACTTTGAAGGGTCGCTTCCGGCGATTCTGAATGCGCTGGAAACCGACAACAACGGCAAGCGCCTGGTGCTGGAAGTGGCCCAGCACCTGGGCGAAAACACCGTTCGGACCATCGCGATGGACGCAACCGAAGGTCTGGTCCGCGGGGCGGCGGTGGCCGACCTTGGCGCGCCGATTTCGGTGCCTGTCGGCAACGGAACACTGGGGCGCATCCTGAACGTCATCGGTGCCCCGATCGACGAAAAAGGCGCGGTTGTGCACAGCGAAGTGCGTTCAATCCATCAGCCAGCGCCGTCCTTCTCGGACCAGGCGACGGATGCCCAGATCCTGGAAACCGGCATCAAGGTGATCGACCTGCTTGCCCCCTATTCGAAGGGCGGCAAGATCGGCCTGTTCGGCGGTGCCGGCGTGGGCAAGACGGTTCTGATCCAGGAACTGATCAACAACATCGCCAAGGTGCACTCGGGCTTTTCGGTTTTCGCCGGTGTCGGCGAACGCACCCGTGAAGGCAACGACCTGTATCACGAGTTCATCGAATCCGGCGTCATCAACATCGATGACCTGGAAAAATCCAAGGTCTCGCTGGTGTACGGCCAGATGAACGAACCGCCGGGGGCCCGCCTGCGCGTGGCGCTGACCGGTCTGACGATTGCCGAGCAGTTCCGCGACCAGTCCGGCACGGACGTGCTGTTCTTTGTCGACAACATCTTCCGCTTCACGCAGGCGGGGTCCGAAGTGTCGGCCTTGCTGGGCCGTATCCCGTCTGCCGTGGGTTATCAGCCGACGCTGGCGACCGACATGGGTGCCCTGCAGGAACGCATCACCTCGACCAGGGCCGGATCGATCACATCGGTTCAGGCCATCTACGTTCCGGCCGATGACCTGACCGATCCGGCCCCGGCCACCTCGTTTGCGCACCTTGACGCGACAACGGTTCTGAGCCGCGCGATTTCCGAGCTTGGCATCTATCCGGCGGTGGACCCGCTTGACTCCTCGTCGCGCATCCTTGATCCGCTGGTGGTGGGCGAGGAACATTACAACGTCGCCCGCGCGGTGCAGGGCATCCTGCAGCGCTACAAGTCGCTTCAGGATATCATCGCAATCCTGGGGATGGACGAGCTTTCGGAAGAAGACAAGCTGACGGTCGCCCGCGCCCGCAAGATCCAGCGCTTCCTGAGCCAGCCTTTTGACGTGGCCCAGGTGTTTACCGGCTCGCCCGGCGTGCAGGTTCCGCTGGAAAAGACCATCGCCTCGTTCAAGGCCGTGGTCGCCGGCGAATATGATCACCTGCCGGAAGCCGCCTTTTACATGGTCGGCGACATCGACGAGGTGATCGCCAAGGCCCAGCGTCTGGCTGCGGCAGCGGCCTGAGGGGGCATCATGGCAGGCACGCTGCAATTCGACCTTGTGTCACCGGAACGCAGGCTTGCGTCCCTGGCCGTGACCGAGGTGGGCATCCCCGGAACCGCAGGCGATCTGACGGCGATGGAAGGCCACGAGGCGACCATCACCACCTTGCGCCCGGGCCTTGTCCGGGCCGTGGGCGCAGACGGCGTGCGCGCCTTTGCCGTGACCGGCGGCTTTGCCGAGATCACCGCATCGGGGGTTTCGGTGCTGGCCGAAAGTGCTGTCCCGGTCGAGGAACTGACGGGAACGCTGCTGGACAAGATGATCGACGAGGCGCGGTCGCTGGCGGCCATGGCGCTGCCGGAAGACCGCGACACGGCGGAAAAGCTGGTGCATGACATGCTGGCGCTGAAGACCGCCGCCGGGCACTGAGTTCCGCAGGACATTGAAAGGAAAGGCCCCGGGAAACCGGGGCTTTTTTCTGGGCGAAGGGGGGGCCGTGCCGGTCCGCTGCCGGGATGCCGTGGCGATCGCGCCCGGCGAAGGTCCGCCAAGCCTTCGTTTCCGCCCCCTACCGCGAATACATCCCCTCATAGATCGGCACCAGAGTATCCGTCTCGAACAGCGACGATACGCTGGTACCGTTCCAGATGTTCAGGATCGCCTGGGCAAACATCGGCGCGGTGGGGACGATGCGGATGTTGGGGGCATTCCGGACCAGGTCGGTGGGTTCGATGCTGTCGGTGATCACCAGGCTTTTCATCACCGATTTCTGGATGCGTTCCACCGCCGGGCCGGACAGGACACCATGGGTGATATAGCTGTGCACCTCGACCGCACCGTTTTCCACCAGCACCTCGGCCGCCTTGCACAGCGTGCCGGCGGTGTCGCAGATGTCATCGACGATGATGCAGGTCTTGCCTTCGACCGAACCGATCACGGTCATCTCGGCCACTTCGCCCGCCTTTTCGCGGCGTTTGTCCACAATGGCCAGCGGCGCGTTGATCCGCGTCGCCAGTTCGCGGGCGCGTCCGACGCCGCCCACGTCCGGCGATACCACCATCAGATCGCCGGTGCGGTTCCTGAAATGGTGTTCAATGTCCAGCGCGAACACCGGGGCGGCATAAAGGTTGTCAACCGGGATGTCGAAGAAGCCCTGGATCTGGGTGGCGTGCAGGTCCAGCGTCAGGATCCGTTCGACCCCGGCTTCGGTCAGCAGGTTCGCCACAAGCTTGGCGCTGATCGGGGTTCGGGCCTTGGCGCGGCGGTCCTGCCGGGCATAGCCGAAATAGGGGATCACGGCGGTGATGCGCGCGGCCGAGGATCGGCGCAGGGCATCGGTGATGATCAAGAGCTCCATCAGGTTGTCGTTGGCCGGGTTCGATGTGGGCTGGATGATGAACATATCCTCGCCCCGGACATTCTCGAACACCTCGACGAAGATCTCCTGATCGTTGAACCGTTCAACCCGCGCATCCACCAGCTTGACCGACATGCCGCGATGCATCGACATCCGCCGGGCGATGGATTTGGCAAGCGACAGGTTGGCATTGCCGGAAATCAGCTTGGGTTCGGTCATGGCGCGCATTTTCCGGTCCTTGAGCGCGGCGGCAGGCCGCGGATTCGTGGCGTTGACACCGCTTATCACCCGGTTAGGGTCTTTGGAAACCGCAGCTTGGGTCAGGGGGCCGGCTTGGCGCAGATCGACTACTTTTTCGCCACGGTATCGCCTTGGGTCTATATTGCCGGGCAGCGACTGGAAGCAATCGCGGCACGGCACGGCGCAGATATTGCCTACCGGCCGCTTGATCCCGCCGCATTGTTCCCCCGGACGGGCGGGCAGGTGCTGGCCGACCGGCATGACAGCCGCAAGGCCTACCGGCTGCAGGAGATGCGGCGGCAGGCCGCAAAGGCGGGGCTGCCGATCCATCTGAAACCGCTGTTCTGGCCGGTCAACCCTGCGCCATCGTCCTATGCCATTCTTGCAGCAGCAAAGGCCGGGGGCGGTGATCTGGCCGGGCTGGTGCATGGCATTGCCCGCGCGCTTTGGGCTGAGGAACGGGATATTGCGGATGCAGAAGTGATTGCAGACCTGCTGGCGGCACACGGGTTTGATCCCAAAGTGGCAGACCGCGGCATGTTAAGCGCCGCCGAAGCCTATGGCGCGAATCTGGAAGAGGCCGTGGCGCGCGGCGTCTTCGGTGTGCCGTTCTACGTGACCGGAACCGAGATGTTCTGGGGGCAGGACCGGCTGGACGACCTTGATCTTCATCTGTCCGGAAAACTGTGATGCAGGGGGGTGTGGTGCTTGACCCGGCCCCGTTCAGGGTCTGGGGTGAAGGGAACGCGCGCCAGGTGCTGGCGCTGCATTGTTCGCTGGCCCATGCCGGGGCCTGGTCCGGCGTGGCGCAGGCGCTGCCGGGGGTGGCCCTGACGGCCTTTGACCAGCCGGGCCATGGCCGGTCCGGGGCTTGGGACGGGCAGGGCGACCTGCACATGCTGACCACGCGGATCACGGCAGAGTTTGCCGAACGGCTGGGGGGCGGCGGGCCGGTTGACCTGATCGGCCATTCCTTTGGCGGCACCGTGGCGCTGCGCCTGGCGCTGGAGCGGCCCGATCTGGTGCGCAGCCTGACGCTGGTGGAACCTGTGATCTTCGCCGCCGCTCGGGCGGCCGGTGCGCCCGCCTATGCCGCCTTTGCCGCCGGACATGGGGCGTTTGAAGACCTGGTGCGGCAGGGCCGGCGGGCCGAAGGCGCGGCGGCCTTTCACGCGGCCTGGGGCGGGGGCGACAGTTTTGACAGCCTGCCAGAGGCGCAGCAAAGCTATATCCTTGACCGGATTCACATCATTTTGGCGCAGGGACCGGCGCTGAAGGACGACAGCGGCGGCCTTTTGGCCTGTCTGCGGCTGGAATCCGTCGGCGTGCCGGTTCTCCTGATCGAAGGTGCCGAGTCGCCCGCCGTGATCGGTGCCATCCACACCGAACTGGCGCGGCGTCTGCCGCAGGCCACGCGCCTGTCGGTGCCGGGTGCCGGGCATATGGTGCCGATCACGCATCCGCAGATCGTGGCGGCGGCGATTGCCGCGCATCTGGCGGGATGCTGAACTAGCCCGCGACCAGCGCCAGGAATCCGTCAACATCCGCCTCGGTCGTGGACCAGGAACAGACCAGGCGGACGGCCCCTTCGGGCGGGGCGCGCCAGTCGTAATAGGCGGCCCCGGCGGCACGGGCCCGGGCGTGGCCATCGGCGGGGAACCAGCCGAACAGCATGTTGGCCTCTACGGGGTGGATCAGACCCGCCCCCGGCAGGGCGGCCAGCCCGGTGGCCAGTCGCGCACCCATGCGGTTGGCCCGGGCCGCCAGGCGCAGCCAGAGGTCATCGGCCAGATAGGCCTCCATCTGGGCGGACAGGAAGCGGTGCTTGGAAAACAGGTGCCCGCCGCGCTTGCGGCGCAGCTCGAACTCCCAGGCTTTGGCGGGATCAAAGATCACCACCGCCTCGACCCCCATCAGCCCGTTCTTGGTGCCGCCGAAAGACAGGATGTCGATGCCCGCTTTCCACGTCATCTCGGCCGGGGTCGCCCCGGTGGCGACCAGCGCATTGGCAAAGCGCGCCCCATCCATATGGCAGGGCAGGCCCCGGGCACGGGCAAGGGCCGTCAGTGCTGCAACCTCGGCCGGGGTATAGACGGTTCCCGCCTCGGTCACGTTGGTGATCGTCAGGCAGCCGCGCTGCACCCCATGCACGCCGCTGGCACCGGTGTGCGACAGGCTGGCAGACAGGGTTTCGGGCGTCATGCGGCCATGGTCACCGTCGACCAGAACCAGCTTGGCCCCATGGGTGAAGAACTCGGGCGCGCCACATTCATCTTCGGTGACATGGGCCGTGCGGTGACAGAACACGGCACCCCAGGGCGGACAGGCAATGGCCAGGGCCAGCGCATTGGCCGCAGTCCCCGTGGCCACCAGGAAGACGGCCGCCTCCGGCGCTTCGAACAGGTCGCGGATGCGGTCGCGCACTCGCGTCATGATCGGATCGCCGCCATAGGACGGCATGTAGCCTTCGTTCGCGCGGGTCAGGGCCGCCAGAACCTCGGGCGGAACACCTGAGGTGTTGTCAGATGCAAAGAACATCAGGGGGTTTCCTCGATGATATGGTCTTCCCAGTCTTCTTCCGGAATCTCGAATTCGGGAACGGTCCAGCCGCGCACCGATGCGCCAGCCTCGTGCACCGTGGCCGGATCGCCCGACAGCAAGGGGTGCCAGCCATACAGCGGCCTGCCTTCGTGCAGCAGGCGGTAGGCGCAGGTCCGGGGCAGCCAGTGGGCGATTTTCGGCAGCGTCTTTATCGACAGATGCACGCAATCGGGAACAAACTGACGGCGGGCGGCGTATTGCGTGCAGCGGCAGGTTTCGCCATCCAGCAGACGGCAGGCGACACGGGTAAAGGCGATTTCCCCGGTATCTTCGAACTCAAGCTTGTTCAGGCAGCATTTGCCGCAGCCGTCGCAGACGGCTTCCCATTCGGCGGGGGTCATGTTCTTCAAGGGGATGCGTTCCCAAAAGCGCGGGCGAAGCTTTGTCGTCATGGTGACAGAGTGATGCGCGGCGCGGGAAAAGGGAAGGGGGCGGGCCTGCCGATTGCAGCGCGGCGCGCCTGGAACTTGGCAGGGGCGGGCGCAGTTGGTAAAAGCGGCGGGCAAGAGCAGCGTCGGTACCCGGATGCAGGCACCGCCACGACCTGCCGAAGGAACGTCCCATGTCCGACACTGGTCCCAGGCTTGCCTGCTATGTCATCAACCTGCCCCGCTCTGTCAGCCGGCGCGAAAGGATGGCGGCGCAGCTTGGCGCGATGGCGCTGCCCTTCACGCTGTTCCCGGCGATTGACGGGCGCGCCGAATGGGATCGGCTGGCCCCCCTGCTGGATGCGCCCGCGTTCCGCCGCAACACGGGACGCGAGGTGATGGCGGGGGAAATCGGCTGCTATCATGCCCATCTGGCGGTCTGGCGCGATTTTCTGGCCGGGTCCGCCGAGGTGGCCCTGGTGATGGAAGACGACGTGGTGTTCCATCCCGAGTTCCGCAAGGCACTGGATGCTGCCCTGTCGGTGCGGGGGGCCTGGGATTTTCTCAAGCTGAACAGGATCAGGGCCAAGCAGCCGATCTGCCAGGGCACCGTCGGGCCGTGGCAGGTGAACGCCTATCTGGGGCCGGCCACCGGGCTGGGGGCATACCTGATCACGCGCGATCTGGCCGCCCGCCTGCTGCCTGCGATGCTGCCCGTAACCCGGCCCATCGACCACGAGCTTGACCGCATCCATGTGCATGATTTCCGGCATTTCGGCCTGGAACCCTTTCCCAGCCATGTCGATGACGGCAATGAAAGCACGATCACCGGGTCTGCGTTTTCCGCCGTGCAGAAATTTCCCTGGTACCGCCGCCTGCCCATGTATGGCTTGCGCTGGCGCAACCTTTTGGGCAAGCTGGCGCATCTGGCGGCACGGGGGCGGCTGCGGGCCAGGCGCGGGCCACTTCAGGCAACGGGCAAGGTGCCGCCGTTTTCCGTCCAGTAATCAACCATCCATTTCACCTGCCCGTGGCCCATATGGGGCAGCCGGTCCCAAAGCGCGGTGCCCGGGCGCAACAGGTCAGCAGGGCGGGGCGCGCCATGAAAGGCGACCACCCTGGCCTCTTTCGGCGGGGGGCGCGGGGGCAGGAAAAGGTCAAGGCCGATGGGCTGGCGCAGGTGGCGCTTGAAGCTGATGACCCAACCGCGCGGCCAGAACGCCATCGAACGGGCCTGCGCGCCGACCCAGGCCTGTTCGATGGTATACTCTGCCACGGCTTTTTCGCGGTCGGCAACAAAACGGTCGATGATCTGGCCTTCCGTGCCAAGATCGAAGGCAAACAGGCAGGTCCCCGGTTCCACCGTGCCGCGCCCCGTGGGCCGGGGGCGCCAGTCTGTGCCCATGTCGGTGGTCAGGAAGGGGGCGGGGTGATCAAAGAACGGATCCAGACTGCCGCAGATCACCATATCAAGATCAATGAACAAGGCCCGCCCGGTGAAGCCGTAAAGATCGTGCTGAAAGACCCCGAGCTTGGCCCAGGCCCCGCTTTTCCACATGCCCTGCGTCAGCCCAAGATCGGGGATCGGGCGGGTTTCGATGCCGGGTGAAAAGCCGGTCGGGTCATCGGTCAGGCACAGGAAGCGGAACTGGCCGGTGATGTTGCGGCGGCAGGCCGAATAAAGGACGTTGACGTAATCCGCCGGATAAAGCGTGCCCCATTTCATGCACAGGATGACCCGGTCGGCAGGGGGGTTCATGGCCAGACCCCATATTGGCTGCGCAGATAGTCCACGGCGTAGCGATCGGATTTGTCGCGCCCGACGCCCTGTTCGACATGATCGCGCAGCGATGCCACCTTGTCGAAATGGCCATCGGCATAAACCGGGCGCGGCATGGCATTGACCCAAACCTTGAACCCGTTCGACCAGGCCATGCCCGACAGCCAGACATCATCCACGGTCCAGACAATTTCCGGGATGTCAAAGGCGGCTTCGGGAAAGGCATCTGCCGGAACCAGCGCGCCCAGAAAGCCCTCGAACACGTCGGCGTGGCCTGATGTCCGGTAAATCTGCCGGTCGGGATGAAACAGCGTCAGCGAAGCAAGCCGCTTCAGCCGGTAGGACAGGCTGCGCCCGCCTTTCGGGGCCGGTTCGGCGCGGGGCAGGTCGGGCCTTGACCGGTGCAGGCCAAAGCGGTCTTCGATGTTCCAGCCGCGTTCGCACAGGATATCGTCGGGGCGCAGGCGGCGGCCTGCGACAAAGCGTTGCATCCAGTGCCGGTCCTGCAGGCGGTCGTCATCGCACAGCAGCAGGTCCGTCGGCGTGCCGCGCCACCGGCGGGCAGCGGGCAGCGCCTTGGTGGCGGGGCCAAGATCGTGGTCGGTTTCGATGACATCGACCCAGTCCGGCAGGGGCGGCAGGGCCGGACGCTGCCCCGGAAACCGGCGGTAGGCCCGTGGCAGGTGCAATTCGACCCGGTCGGGGCGCACGGTCTGCCGACCGATGGACGCCAGTTTGCGCGGCAGGTTGGCAAAGCGCGGCGGGATGCTGGTCAGGGTGACCACGATCTGTCTTGGGGGCATGACCGGATGGCTTTCTTGCACTCAGATCGCCGCCAGAATGCCGCGCGCCCTTTGGCAATCGGCATCCATCTGGGCGATCAGCGCGGGCAGGCCGTCGAACGTCATTTCTGGCCGCAGGAATTCGACAAAGGCAATCGACAGGTGCTGGCCGTACAGATCGCCTGCAAAATCGAACAGGAAGGTTTCCAGATTGGGCTGGTTCACGCCGAACATCGGCCGCACGCCCAGGCTGGCCGCGCCCATGTAGCTGCCGGTCTGCGGGCCGGTCAGCACATCGGCGCGCACCGCATAGACGCCCAGCCGGGGCAGGTGCAGGCCCGCGACCGACATGTTCGCGGTGGGATAGCCAAGTGTGCGCCCGCGTTTTTCGCCGTGCATGACCTCGCCTTCGATGCGGTGCCAGTGGCCCAGCATGGCGGCGGCGTCGCGCGGGCGACCCTCGGTCAGGGCCTGACGGATGGCCGAGGACGAAATGCTGCTCCCCGAGGATTGGACCAGATCAGCGATCGTCACCTTAAACCCCAGGTCGTCGCCCAGCCGTTTCAGATCGGCCGCCGTCCCGGCCCGCCCCTTGCCAAAGCAGAAATCCGCCCCGACGACGACATGGGTGACACCAAGACCATCTGCCAGAACCTGCCGGGCGAAATCGCGGGGCGGGAAGGCCGCCATGGTGGCGTCGAAGGGCAGTTGAAACAGGTGATCCACATCCAGCTTGGCAAGGCGGCTGGCGCGGGCTTCGGCGTTCATCAGGCGGAAGGGCGGCGCGGCGGGCGCAAAGTATTCGCGCGGATGCGGCTCGAACGTGACGATCCCCAGGGGTGCCGGGGGGCATCGCGCCAGATCTATCACCGCGCGGTGGCCCAGATGCACACCATCGAAATTGCCCATCGCCACGGAGGCGCCACGGGCCTGCGGATCAAGGCCCTGCCAGTGCGGATGTATGCGCATCGTCCCCCGAGCCTGCCTGACGCGAAGGGCCCCGCCGTCAGTCGAACCTGCGGCTGGGTGCCAGGACCATCGCCTCGCCCTTCACGACCACGGTATTACCCACGGCGCAGTGGGTTTCAAGGGTCACACGGCGGCGGGCATGATCGATGGCTGTCACCTTCACCTCGGCATAAACGCTGTCTCCGGGGCGCACGGGCGCCATGAATTTCAGGCTTTGCCCAAGGTAGACCGTGCCATGGCCCGGCAATTGTTCCCCGATCACGGCAGAGATCAGGCCGGCAGTCAGCATGCCATGGGCAATGCGGCCCTGAAAAATCGTGTCGCGGGCATAGCCATCGTCCAAATGAACAGGGTTCCGGTCTGTCGAGACTTCGGCAAAGAGCTCGATGTCGCGGTCGGTGACGGTCTTGCGCAGGTGACGGGTCATGCCGATTTCCAGATCTTCGATACAAATGGTGCCGCGCGGCATATTGTCGAGCATCTGGCGAATCCTTGGACTGTGGTCGGGAGACCATAGCCTATGTGGCAACGTGGCGCAATCGTGAGCGCAAGAAAATTAGCGAGAATATCAGATTTGGCGCAACAATATTGCCGGTCGGCTGTTACCGCAGCCGGCCAATCCCATAGGTGGCACTCAGTTCCAGATCGGCCAGCCAGGCGTCCAGCAGGGCGGGATCGGGGTTTTCCGGGTCCGGACCGAAGTGTTCGGCAGCAATGCCGCCGGTGACGAAGATCACGTCAATCCCTTCGGCCAGCGCACCTTGCACATCCGTCGTCACCCCGTCGCCGATGGCAAGAAGGCGCGGGTCATCCACGGCACCGGGCAGGGCGGCAAGGCGGCGGCGGGCCAGATCATAGATCGGGGGATGCGGCTTGCCGAAATACAGGCTTTCGCCCCCCATCCGGTCATACTCCCGCGCGATGGCCCCGGCGCAGAACAGGCGCTTGTCACCAAAATCCACGACGATGTCGGGGTTGGCGCAGAGCAGTTTCAGCCCTTTCGTCCTGGCGTAAAGCAGGGTCGCGCGATAGTCGTCGGGTGTTTCGGTCAGGTCATCGACCAGACCGGTGCAGACGATGCCTTCGGCTTCGGTCAACGGCACCAGATTGACCGGTGGTTCGGCGGCGGCGATGGGCAACAGGTCTTCAGACAGGTCGGTGAAGAAGCTTCTGTCCTTTTCGGGGCCGATGTGATGCACCCGGCGGCCAACCGCGCCGGTGATCAGCGCATATTGGGCGGCATCGCCGGAGCTGACGATTTCATCATAGCAGTCGCGCGGCACGCCAAGCTGGTCCAGCTGGGCCTGAACGCTGGGCCTGGGCCGGGGGGCATTGGTCAGGAGCAGCACTGAGCCACCCTTGGCGCGGAAGGTGCGCAGGGCGGCCACGGCGTCGGGAAAAGGGTGCCGGCCGTCGTGCAGGCACCCCCAGAGATCGCAGTAAAGCGCATCGTACCGGTCTGAAACCTGTGCAAGTGCGGAAAGAATGCGTGTCATCTGCGGCCTTTCGGTGCAGGGTCCGGGCGACGGGTGCTCGCCCCGGGGATCATAGCTTCAGCGCGGGGATGATCTGTTTCTTGCGGCTCATGATGCCGGGCAGAACCACGGTATCGCCCGTGACCTTGGCCCCGAAGGACGCCTCGGCAAGGGCCCTGACCAGATCATTGGGCACCAGAAGGGTGGCTTCCTCGTTCAGGATGTCGATGACAAATAGCAGCACCTGATCCGCGCCATCTTCCCGTGCCACGCCGACCATCGACTGCATCAGACTGGCCTTGCGGTCAAGCAGCACCCGGGGAGCGGTCGTTTCAAGTACGGAAATGCGCAGCTGCTTGCCCGCAACTTCGTATTCCTTGGAATCCATCCGCAGCAGTTCGGCATCGGAAAAGCGCGACACGTCGGATTTGGCCGCGAAAAGCTGTGCCGCGTAATAGGGAATGCTGATGCCCAGATCGGCGGCCAGCCTTTCGGCCACGGCGCGGTCATGCGCGGTGGTGGTCGGGCTGCGGAATTCCAGCGTGTCCGACAGGATGCACGACAGCATGGCACCCTTGATGGCATTCGGTGCGCGGGCAAGGTCGGCCCCGATCAGGTCGTGCAGGATGGTGGCGGTGCAGGCCAGCGGGCGCAGGGTGATGTCGATGGGCGAGCGGGTTTTCAGCCCGCCGACCAGCATGTGATGGTCGATGATGCCGATGATGTTCGCCTCGTTGATCGAGGGCGGCAGTTCCTGCGGGTTGTTCGTGTCCACGATCACCACGCTGTCGGCGGCGGTGACATCGGCCAGAAACTCCGGCCTCGGCAGGTCCCAGTGGGTCAGCACGAAGGCGGCTTCGGTGTTCGGCTCGCCCAGCAGGAAGGGTGCGGCGGGCGTGCCCTTTACCTCGGTCAGGTACCAGGCCCAGATGATGGGCGACCCGGTGGAATCGGTGTCGGGGGATTTGTGGCCGAAGACCTTGATCATGTTGCACCTTGGGGCGTTGGCTGGGGCTGGGCGCCTTATAGGCAGGGTGCGGGGGAATGTCATGGGGGGTATTGGGGCGGCGCGCCGCGCCCGCCGGTCACAACTTCAGCCGTTCCACCGCAAAACCCGCCTGCTGCAACAAAGCCAGCACACCATCCGGCCCCGACAGATGCAGCGCGCCGAAGGCGGCAAGGGCGGGGCCGTCGGCCAGCGCCGCTTCGATCACCGGAATCCAGGCGCGGTTGCGGTCCGACATCATTCGGTCTTCCATCAGCGCGAAATCATCGGCCACCTGGGCTGCGTCAAGCCCCGGCAGGGTCAGCGCCTGCCAGCGCGAGAACTCCCAGATCATCCGGCTGTCTTCGGCGAAATAGGCGTCAGTCAGGGTGGCGAAGACATCTTCGGACTGGGCATCAAGGGCCAGCGACAGATCCAGCAAGGCCACCTGATCGGCCAGGGTCATGTCCGAGAAGATGTCGAACACCACGGAAAAGGGTTCCAGCGCGCGCAGGGGTATGCCCTGCGCCCGGGTCCGGGCGATGATGCGCCGGTCCAGGCCATTCTGCGGCTCTGTCGCGCCGTTCAGCGCGCAGGGCGGAAGGCTCAGCAGCATCGACAGGTAAGCGGGCCGCATCTTTGCCCCCAGGAACGGGGGAATCGACCGGGCGCGCAGCGCGTCCTTCAGCCGGTCCCATGTGGCGGGGGCCAGCGTCTCGGGCAGGGTCGGGCCGTTGGTCAGGAACACCAGCGACGGGTCGGCGGCCAGCGCGGCCTGCAGGGCGGCTTCCTCTTCCGGCCCGGCTTCGACAAGAACAGTGGATGCACCGTCGATCAGCGGCGCAAGGCGGGCCATAAGGGCATCGTGGCGGGGATCATCAAGGTGAAAGGTGCCGATCAGGTGCAACACCTGATCGCCCCGCGTCGCCCGCCAGAGATTTCCCCGCGCAAACGGGGCGGCATCGGCGGCGGCGCGCAGCCCTGCCTGCGTTTCCGCCGCAAGGGTGTTGATCAGGTTGCGGCCCCGGCACGCGGCGGATGCAGGGGCGGCAACAAGGACGGCGACCAGGCAGGCAAGGGCAATGCGGAACATGCGGAACCTTCCAAACGCCGGGCAAGATTGGCACGCCACCGCCCCGGGGCCAAGTCCTCCGTCGCAAAAGTTTCATTTCCGGGGGCTGTTGACAGTGCGGCGGGCGATGCCTAAGTACACCGTGTTGTCACTCGCCTGTGCTGAGTGCCAACATAAATTCAACCTGAACCGCAGGAGTGTTCTCAGATGGCATTCAAACCGCTGCATGACCGCGTGCTTGTCCGCCGCGTCAAAAGTGACGAAAAGACCAAGGGCGGTCTGATCATTCCCGACACCGCCAAGGAAAAGCCTGCCGAGGGCGAGATCGTTTCGGTCGGTGCCGGCGCGCGCAAGGATTCGGGCGAGCTGATCGCACCGTCGGTCAAGGCCGGCGACAAGATCCTGTTCGGCAAGTGGTCGGGCACCGAAGTGACGCTGGATGGCGAAGAGCTTCTGATCATGAAGGAAAGCGACATTCTCGGCATCATCGCCTGAGAACGCTGCACGCCTGGTGCGTGACGCCACGCACCCTACGGTCAATCACAGACAACCAGGAGAGTTTCCATGGCTGCTAAAGACGTAAAATTCGACTCCGACGCCCGCGACCGCATGCTGCGCGGCGTCAACATTCTGGCAGATGCCGTGAAGGTCACGCTGGGCCCGAAAGGCCGCAACGTTGTCATCGACAAAAGCTTCGGCTCGCCGCGCATCACCAAGGACGGTGTGACTGTTGCCAAGGAAATCGAACTTTCCGACAAGTTCGAGAATATGGGCGCGCAGATGGTGAAGGAAGTTGCTTCCCGCACCAATGACGAGGCCGGCGACGGCACCACGACCGCCACGGTTCTGGCCCAGGCGATCATCAAGGAAGGCTTGAAGGCCGTTGCGGCCGGCATGAACCCGATGGACCTCAAGCGCGGCATCGACCTGGCCACGTCCAAGGTTGTGGCCGCGATCAAGGCGGCTGCCCGTCCGGTCAGCGATTCGGCGGAAGTGGCGCAGGTGGGCACCATCTCGGCCAATGGCGAGGCCGAGATCGGCCGCCAGATTGCCGATGCGATGCAGAAGGTCGGCAACGAGGGTGTCATCACCGTCGAAGAGAACAAGGGCCTGGAAACCGAGACCGAAGTGGTCGAAGGGATGCAGTTCGACCGTGGTTATCTGTCGCCCTATTTCGTCACCAATGCCGACAAGATGGTGGCGGACCTTGAAGATGCGCTGATCCTGCTGCACGAGAAGAAACTGTCATCGCTCCAGCCGATGGTCCCGCTGCTGGAAGCGGTGATACAGTCGCAAAAGCCGCTGATCATCATTTCCGAAGACGTGGAAGGCGAGGCGCTGGCCACGCTGGTGGTCAACAAGCTGCGCGGCGGCCTGAAGATTGCCGCCGTGAAAGCCCCGGGCTTCGGCGACCGCCGCAAGGCGATGCTGCAGGACATCGCGATCCTGACCGGTGGCCAGGTGATCTCGGACGATCTGGGCATGAAGCTGGAGAATGTCACGATCGACATGCTGGGCCGTGCCAAGAAAGTCTCGATCAACAAGGACAACACCACCATCGTTGACGGCGGCGGTGACAAGGCCGAAATCGCGGCCCGCGTTGCCCAGATCCGGACCCAGATCGAGGAAACCACCAGCGACTACGACCGCGAAAAGCTGCAGGAACGTGTTGCCAAGCTGGCGGGCGGCGTTGCCGTGATCCGCGTGGGCGGCATGACCGAGGTCGAGGTGAAAGAGCGCAAGGACCGCGTCGATGACGCGCTGAACGCCACCCGTGCCGCCGTGCAGGAAGGCATCGTCGTGGGCGGCGGTGTGGCCCTGATCCAGGCCGGCAAGGCGCTTGACGGTCTGAAGGGCGTGAACAGCGACCAGGACGCAGGCATCGCCATCGTCCGCAAGGCGCTGGAATCGCCGCTGCGCCAGATCGCGCAGAACGCCGGTGTCGACGGGTCGGTTGTGGCCGGCAAGGTCCGCGAATCGAACGACAAGACGTTCGGCTTCAACGCCCAGACCGAAGAATATGGCGACATGTTCAAATTCGGCGTCATCGACCCGGCCAAGGTGGTTCGCACCGCCCTGGAAGATGCGGCGTCGGTTGCGTCGCTTCTGATCACCACCGAAGCCATGATCGCCGACAAGCCGGAGCCAAAGGCGGGCGCCGGTGCCGGTGGCGGCATGGGCGGAATGGGCGGCATGGACGGCATGATGTAATCATCCGTCCCCGACCGGGACTGATCCGGGAAGGGGCTCCGTTCGCACGGGGCCCCTTTCCTTTTGGCCGACAGCCGGGCGGTGGCCCGTTCCGGGCCACTGCCTTTGCCTCGCCCTGCGCGCTGGCGCGCTTCGGGCTCGGGTGCCTCCGGCGGGGGTATTGGGGCCAAGAAGAAACCCGTGATCAGGCAGAGATATGGCCGATGCCTGCCGGAATCCCCGCCGGACGCGGGCCGATCGAGATCAGGGTTGCCAGCTGGGCCAAAGGGGCGATCCGGAAGGGCGAAGTGCTGCCGATCTTGTCGGGCGTGGCAAGGACAATCACTTCTCCGGACTGCGCGATGATCCGGCGCTTGATCGCGGCCTCTTCGGCGTCGCCTGTGGTCAGGCCCGTGTCGGGGTGCAGCCCGGTCACGCCGACAAGGCAGAGATCGGCACGAAGGCTGGCGAAACCTTCTGCGGCGATGCTGCCGACCGCGACCATCGAATGGCGGAAAAGGCGGCCACCGATCAGAAGGACATCGATGCCAGCGAAGGGTTCGAGTGCGGCGGCAATGACCGGGCTGTGCGTGACGATGGTGGCGACCAGCGTTCCTGGCAGATGGCGGATCAGCGCAAGATGGGTGGTGCCGCCGTCAAGGATCACGGTCTGACCCGGCTGGATGAGTTTTGCTCCCCTGGCAGCCAGACGTTCCTTGGCGTCCGATTGCAGGTTTCGACGGTCCGCCAAGGGCAGATGTGTGGGCGACAGCGGCAAAGCGCCGCCATGCACCCGAAGCAGTTTGCCTTCTGCGGCAAGGTCGCGCAGGTCCCGGCGGATCGTATCTTCGGAAAGCGACATTGCCTGGGCTTCATCGCGCGCAACGATCCGGCCGGTTTCCGCGAGGCGGGCAAGAAGATGGATCTTGCGCTGGGCAGTGAGCATGATTGCACGAATCTAATGGTTGCTGCACGATATTGCACGAATCAATCGGCTCTGCCAAGCTCTGGATCAGAGTGGGGGAGCTTTTTAAATGACAAAACCGATGATGATCCTGATTGCCGGTCCCTATCGTTCAGGAACCGGCGATGACCCGGCGAAGATGGCGGCGAACCTGAAGCGGCTGGAGGCGGCGGCATGGCCGATCTTCCGCCGCGGCCATGTGCCGATGATCGGGGAATGGGTGGGCCTGCCGGTGCTTGAGGGCGCGGGAGGTGGCGCAGTGGGGGATGCATTGTATGATGCCATCCTGCCCCCGACGGCGGAACGTCTGCTGGAACATTGCGATGCCGTCCTGCGGTTGGAAGGCGCTTCTGCGGGCGCGGATAACGACGTGCGTATGGCCACGGCGCGCGGCCTTCCGGTCTACCGCTCTGTCGAAGAGATTCCGCACTGCGCCGGGTAGGTCCGATCATCGTTATGACGCTGCGGCAGACGCAGGGGCGATTGCCCCTTGCGCCAGGGGGCGCATGGCCCTATTTGACGCATGCTGTATTCTTTCTATCGATCTTCTGTTTCCTCGCGGCTTCAGTTCTCGATCTTGATTGACTGAGCCAGGCCATCGCATTTCGCGGATGGCACCACGACAAGAACAGGAGACATCACGATGGCCAATGGCACCGTGAAATGGTTCAACGCCACCAAAGGCTTCGGCTTCATCGCTCCGGCGAACGGCAACCGCGACGTGTTCGTGCATGTGTCGGCGCTGGAACGCGCGGGCATCCGCCAGCTGAACGATGGTCAGGCAGTGACTTTTGATATCGAAACCGGTCGCGACGGCCGCGAATCGGCCATGAACCTGGCGCTGGCCTGATCTTCAGGACAGACGGGTTTCGGGCGGGGGTGGCGCAGGCCGCCCCCGTTTGCATGTCAAAGCTTTCGTTCCATGCGCCAGCGGACATGGGTGCGCCGCCCCATCTGCATGGGCGGGCCTTTCAGCACCTGCGCGAAGCCTTCGCGTTCCCAAAAGGCGCGGGCCCTGGGGTTGGCTTCCAGCACGGCGACGAACAGGCACGGGGCAAGGCGCGCGCGGGCCACATCCGCAATGTGATCGACAAACAGGTGGCCCAGGCCATGGCCGCGCTGGTCTGCCGCGATCAGCAGAAGGCCGATAAAGGCATCCTGCGGTTCGGGAAAGCCAAAGGCCAGGTCCGCAATCGCATCCAGCCTGCCGCCGCTGAACAGACCCAGTTTCAGGGCATCGGCGGGACCGGTGGCAAAGGGTGCAGGCGCGAAAAAGTCGGCCACGGTTGCGTCGGACGGACCCTCGCCTGTTTCCAGATCAAGGTAATCGGCGGCGCGGTCAAACAGGTGCCGCATGGCGGCGGCATCGGCAACAGGATCAAGTTCGCGGATCAGGGTCATGCCGCGTCCCCATAGCTGATTGCCGCAATCACAAGCCATGCCGTCCCCGAGGGGCGGGTCCAAGGCACCCTGTCGCCCACCGCAGCGCCCAGAAGGGCGCGGGCCAGCGGCGATTGCGGGGCGATGCGGCCCCGTGCTGCGTCCGCCTCGTCCTCGCCGGTAATCTCGAAGACATGGGTGTGACCGGCGGCATCGGTCACGGTGACGCGGGCACCAAAGGCAACCTCATCCTGCGGCTGGCGCGCGGGATCGACCGGGATCGCGCTGCGCAGGCGCGCCTCGATATAGCGGATGTCCCGCTCGGCCGCCGCTTCGGGCATCCGGTCCAGCCGGTCGGCGCGGGCACGCAGACGGGCGAGTCCGGCCTGCGTTTCGGCAAGGCGGGCCTGCAGTGCCGCCAGACCGCGCGGGGTGACGTAATTGGGATGCGGCGAAACCGGCAGGTCGGGCAGCGGGGTGGTGTCCGGCCCGTCTTCCCTGACAAAGGCGCGGCTCATCGCACGATGACCTCCAGCGGGTCGTAGGCCACGACACCATCCCAGGCGGCGGCCGGCAGGCTGTCGGGCTTGAAGCGGATGCGGCCCAGGTCCAGATCGGCACGCGAAAAGAAGCGCCGCCGGGTGACCACGCATTCGGGGTCGCGCCAGCCGTCTGAAAGGGTGCCCGCTGCGATGGTGCATCGAAAGAACAGGTCCACCTGATGAAAGCCGCTGTCGGGGTCGTGGAATTCGTTGATCAGGCAGGGCGCGCCGACGGATACGGTCAGGCCGGTTTCCTCGTGCACCTCGCGGATCAGGTTTTCGTGCAGCGACCTGCCCGGTCGTACCCCGCCGCCCGGCGCGCACCACAGATCTGACAGCCCGCCCGGATAGGCGTTCACCAGCAAAAGCCGGTCTTCATGCAGGATCAGGGCGCGGGCGGCGACGCGCGGCGGGCGATTGTCCATGCCCGGTAAGCTGGCCCCGGAACGGCCGTTTGTCCATGCCCTGCAGATCGGATAGAATGCCGCCATGCGGTGGCTGTTCCCTTGGCTGGTCCTGATGCTGTCTCTTGGGGGTGCGGGTTCTGCCCGTGCCGAATGCGTGGTGCTTCTGCATGGCCTGGCGCGGACCGAAGCCTCGCTTCTGGCGATGGATGCGGCGCTGTCGGCGCGGGGCTATCGCGTGATCAATGTGAAATACCCGTCAACCAGCCTGCCGGTGCGTGATCTGGCGGAAAGCTATGTCAGCCCTGCGGTGACCGCCTGCGGCACCGACCGCATCAGTTTCGTGACGCATTCCATGGGCGGGATTCTGGCCCGCATCTGGCTGGCGCAGCACCGCCCGGCCAATATGGGCCGGGTTGTCATGCTGGCACCGCCGAATCAGGGGTCCGAACTTGTCGACGCCCTGGGGGCAATCGCGGCTTTCGAATGGGTGAACGGGCCGGCGGCGCTGGAACTGGGCACCGGGCCGGGTTCGGTTCCGGTCAAGCTGCCGCTGCCGGATTTCGAACTGGGGGTGATTGCAGGCGACCGGTCGCTGAACCCGATCTACTCCTCGGTCATTCCGGGGGCGGATGATGGCAAGGTGTCGGTGGCCAGCACACGTGTGGCGGGGATGACCGACCACATCGTGCTGCCGGTGACGCATACCTTCATGATGCTGAACCCGGTGGTCATCGCACAAACAATCCGGTTCCTTGAAACCGGTGCCTTTACCCCCGAAATGACGCTGACGGACGCGGTCCGGCTGCTGGGTACCACGGCACCGTAGCAGGCTGCTGAAAAAGTGTCGGCCGCAGGGGCTGCCTGACCGAAAAGCGGGAACATCTTGCGCCTGCGCGCGCCTTGCGCATTCTGGCCAGGGCCATCGCCCCTGCTACAGCGCCACGCTGATCCTTTCCCTGCCGTTGTGCGGGCAGCACGGGTCTTTGTGGTAGCATCGCCCGCAGGGGCAATCCCTTTCCCCGGACCGGGAAGAGGTTGCCGGCAGGCAGGCGGTCGGATTGCCCTTCTTGGCACCCTGCCGGACCGCTGCGGCGTCAACGCCGGACGATGCGGTTGACATGGCCCATCTTTCGGCCCGGGCGGGCCACGGCCTTGCCGTACAGATGCAGGGCCGCATTGCGTTCGCGGGCGATCTGGGGAATGCGGTTGATGTCATCGCCGATGAGATTTTCCATCGTCACATCGCTGTGCCGCCCGCCGTCGCCCAGCGGCCAGCCGGCAATGGCGCGGATGTGCTGTTCGAACTGATCCACCGCGCAGCCGTTCTGTGTCCAGTGACCCGAGTTGTGGACGCGCGGCGCAATCTCGTTCACGATCAGCCCTTCGGGCGTGACGAACAGCTCAACCCCCAGCACGCCGACATAGTCCAGGGCATTCGCGATGCGGGCCGCCGCCAGGATGGCATCACTGCGCTGACCCGGGGTCAGGCGCGCAGGCACGGTGGTGGAATGCAGGATGCCGTCGCGGTGCACATTCTCGCCCGGGTCATAGCAGGCGACAGAACCGTCCATGGCACGGGCGGCGATTACCGAAACCTCATGCGTGAAGGGAATGAACCCTTCCAGTACGGCAGCCGCGCCCTGCATCGCCGCAAGGGCGGCGGCGCAGTCGGCGGCGGTTTTGATCCGGGCCTGGCCCTTGCCGTCATATCCCAGCCGTGTCGTCTTCAGGATCGAAGGGCAGCCGATCTGGGCCAGCGCCGCCGCCAGATCCTCTGCGGTGGTCACGGGGGCATAGGGCGCCGTGGTCAGGCCGATCCCGTTGAGAAAGGCCTTTTCGGCCATCCTGTCCTGGCTGACCGCCAGGGCGCGGCGGTTGGGGCGGATGGGGCGGCGGCATTCCAGCAGGTCAAGGGCCGCGGTTGGCACATTCTCGAATTCATAGGTGATGACATCGACGGCACCGGCAAAGGCTGCAAGGGCCGCCGCATCGTCATAGCCGGCGGTGGTGACGGCATGCGCGACATCGGCGGCGGGCGGGGCGGGGCCCGGTTCATAGATATGGGTGCGATAGCCAAGACGGGCGGCCGCGACCGACAGCATCCGGCCCAGTTGCCCGCCGCCCAGAATCCCGATCACCGCACCGGGGGGCAGCGGCTCAGTCATTCTGCGGGTCCTCGGGGATCGACGCCGAAAGGCTGTCGCGCCAGTTTTCAAGGCGCCGGGCAAGGTCGGGGTCGGACAGGGCAAGAATTGCCGCAGCCATCAGGCCGGCATTCGCCGCGCCGGTGCCGCCGATGGCCATGGTTGCCACGGGATAGCCTTTGGGCATCTGCACGATGGAATACAGGCTGTCCACGCCGGACAAGGCACGGGTCAGCACCGGCACACCGATGACGGGAAGTCGGGTCTTCGATGCCATCATGCCGGGCAGATGTGCAGCGCCGCCCGCACCCGCGATGATCACCTGCAGGCCGCGCCCCGCAGCCAAGGCACCATAGGACCACAGCCGGTCAGGCGTGCGGTGCGCCGAAATGATCTTTGCTTCCCACAAGACGCCAAGATCGTCCAGGCTCTGCGCGGCTTCCTTCATGGTCGGCCAATCGGACTGGCTGCCCATGACGATTCCCACCTGAACGCGCATCCGTGCCCCCGCCAAGCCACGCCGGGCACTATAGCCGCGCGACCGGCAGGGGCAAGGATCAGGCGATGATATCGGGTATCAGCTGATCCTCGATACGCACGATCTGATCCTTCAGCGCCAGCTTCTGCCTCTTCAGGCGCTGCAGTGTCAGCGCATCAGCCCTCCCGCCCCCGGCCAGCGCGTGGATTGCATCGTCAAGATCACGGTGTTCCCGCCGAAGAACCTCCAGCCGGATGCGGAGCATTTCTTCGAAGTTGAGTTCGGACGGCGCGTTCATCTGGCGTGGCTCAATTCCCGAGTCGGTCTTTGACCGCCATGCCATTGTAGCGGTTTTTGGGGCGGTGCGGGAAGAAATCTGGGCAGGTGACAGGCCTTGTGCAAGGGGCGGGCCGATCCCATATTCTTGATCGCAAGCTGCCCGTTGCGGGGGCTTCGCTGGCTGTCGCTTGATCAAAGGACACAGGGAATGACGAAACTGAGCTTCGGGGCGCATCCCCATCTTCTGGGGTTCGAACAGCTGGAACGGCTGGTCGAGCGGACGTCGAAGGCCGCGTCCGAAAGCTATCCTCCCTTCAATATCGAAGCTGTGGCCGACAACGCCTATCGGATCACACTGGCCGTGGCCGGGTTCCGCGAGGACGATCTTGCGATTACCGTCGAGGATCGCCAGCTGGTGATCCGGGGTCGCCAGTCGGATGACGACGCAAGCCGCGTCTTCCTGCACCGGGGTATTGCCGCACGCGCCTTTCAGCGCAGTTTCGTGCTGGCCGATGGCGTCGAGGTGGCAGGGGCGATGATGGAAAACGGTTTGTTGCATGTCGATCTGCGGCGATCTGCGCCGGAAACGGTCGTGCAGACCATCAGGATCGGATGCGGAACAGGAGAACGCCGATGAACACGAAATTCAACGCCATTCCCGACGAAGGCGACCGGATCGTCTACATTCTTCCAGTCGCGGTTGCGGACCTGCCGGACGCAATCCGCGAGCAGGCCGAAGGTATAGAGACGCTGTATTCCGTCCACCTTCCCAATGGCGAGCGGGTCGCCCTGGTGCGTGACCGCTGGATGGCCTTTGCGCTGGCGCGTCAGAACGATCTGGCCCCGGTCAACGCGCATTGACTGGCTGCTGAAGGCGCGCCTGTCGCCCAAGCTGCCTGAGCGCAAGGCGGCAAACGCCTCTGCCTGCGCGCGCCATGCGCATCCTGGCAGGGGCCATCGCCCCTGCCACAGGGCTGCGCTGATCCTTGACCGGCCGGGGGCCAAAGCCCCCGGCCAGCGCCCGCCCCGCCCACGGCGGGCGCTTCGCCCCCGCCGGGTCGGGCGCTGGCCTCTGTCACTCCCGGACCTGCCGGTCCACGAGGCACCGTCCCGCGCAGACGGGGGAAGCGCGGTGCGTTTCCGGATTCTGTCCGAAAGGGCAATCACTGTCCCCGGATCGGGCCGATTGTCCCGGCAGGCAGACAGTCGCGGTGTAGGTTCAGCGCCCCGTCAGGGCACAAGCGACCTGCGCCGGGTGACCGGCACGGGCGGGTCTGCGCGGTTTCGCGATGGGCAGGTCCGCCCCTGCGGCGGGGCACGACGGTGGTCCTGGCACCACGCGGAGCGCAGATTTTCACGACGCGCAACAGCGGTCGCGGCCTTGGGCCCATGCGCGATTCGTCGGGGCTTTGTCCGTCAGGCTGTGATCAGACCCATCTGTTCCAGCTTCAGAATCACCTGATGCGCGCAATGATCCACCTCGACACTTTCGGTGTCCAGGCGCAGCTCCGGTGTGACGGGGGCCTCATAGGGGTCCGAGATTCCGGTGAATTCCTTGATCTTGCCCTCGCGGGCCAGCTTGTACAGCCCCTTGCGGTCGCGCCGTTCGCATTCTTCGATCGCGGTGGCGACGTGGACCTCGATGAAGGCGCCGTACTGTTCGATCATCTCGCGCACGGCGCGGCGGGTGGCGGCATAGGGGGCGATCGGCGCGCAGATGGCGATGCCGCCGTTCTTGGTGATCTCGGACGCGACATAACCGATGCGCTTGATGTTGATGTCGCGGTGCTCCCTGGAAAAGCCAAGTTCTGACGACAGGTGCTTGCGCACGACATCGCCGTCCAGCAGCGTTACCGGGCGACCGCCCATTTCCATCAGCTTGACCATCAGCGCATTGGCGATGGTGGATTTTCCCGATCCCGACAGACCGGTGAAGAACACGGTAAAGCCCTGCCTTGACCGCGCGGGAGAGGTGCGGCGCAGTTCCGCGACCACCTGGGGAAAGCTGAACCAGTCAGGAATTTCCAGACCCTCGCGCAGACGGCGCCGCAGTTCGGTCCCGGAAATGTCCAGCACGGTAGATCCTTCGGGAACCTCGTCTACAGGATAATACTGTGCCTTTTCCTGCACATAGACCATCTGTTTGAAATCAACCATCTCAATCCCGATTTCCGCCTGATGCGCAGCCACCAGCGTTTGCGCGTCATAGGGGCCGTAGAAATCCTGGCCCTGGCTGTTCTTGCCCGGGCCGGCATGATCGCGACCGACGATGAAATGGGTCAGGCCGTGATTGCGGCGGATGATGGCGTGCCACAGCGCCTCGCGCGGGCCGGCCATGCGCATGGCAAGGTTCAGCAGCGACAGGTGGGTGGTCGAGGCCGGGTATTGATCCAGCACCGCCTCATAGCAGCGCACGCGGGTGAAATGATCGACGTCGCCCGGCCTTGTCATGCCGACAACGGGGTGGATCAGCAGGTTCGCCTGGGCCTCGCGGGCGGCGCGGAACGTCAGTTCCTGATGCGCGCGGTGCAGGGGGTTGCGCGTCTGGAACGCCACGACGCGCCGCCAGCCCAGCTTGCGGAAATAGGCGCGCAATTCGTTGGGCGTGTCGCGGCGGGCCTTGAAATCATAATGCACCGGCTGCTGGATGCCGGTCACCGGGCCACCCAGATAGACCGGGCCTGCGACATTGTGCAGATAGTTCACCGCAGGATGGGCCGGATCATCGGCCCCGAAGACCTTGAGGGCTTCGTTCGCCTTGTTCGGCACCCATTTGTCGGTAATCGACAGGATCGCAAGGATCACCCCTTCCTGGTCGCGCAGGGCGATGTCCTGGCCGGGTTCAACCCCGGCGGCGAATTTCTCGGACACGTCCAGCGTGATCGGGATGGGCCACAAGGTGCCGTCGCCTGTACGCATGGTTTCCACGGTGCCGGTATAATCGGCCTCAGACTGAAAGCCCCTGAGCGGGTGGAAGCCGCCGTTCATCAGCAATTCCAGGTCGCACACCTGCCGCGCCGTCAGGTCCCAGGACGGCAGGCTGCCCGCCGCAACCTTCAGCTTGGCGGCGGAGTCGGACGAGACATAAAGTTCGGGAACGGGGGCATGGAGGGACATGGGCAGCCTTTGCACGGAAACGCACGGCAGCGCGACAGGCCGCCGGAATGGCGCATTAGCCCGCAGGGGCGCGGAACTTCAAGCGGGCACGGCAGGGGGTGGCAAAATGAGGCGTAAATTTCAAAGCCGGTCTGCGGACCGCAACAGCCGTCCCGACTGACAGGGCCAGACAGGCTGAAATTCCGCAATTCAGCCCGCAGCGCGGAAACCTGTTCCTTGCATGACGCCAAAAAGGCCGGTTTTCAGTGGCCGGAAAGGTATCTTTCCGCGTCCAGCGCCGCCATGCAGCCCATTCCGGCGCTGGTCACGGCCTGGCGGTAGATATGGTCCGTCAGGTCGCCCGCCGCGAAGACGCCGGGGACCGAGGTGCGTGTGGACCCGGGCTCTACCCGAACGTAGCCGCCGTTGTGCAGTTCCAGCTGGTCCCTGACCAGTTCGGACGCCGGCGCATGGCCGATGGCCACGAAGACGCCGTCGCAGGGGATGTCTGTGGCCTCACCGCTGGTCACATTGCGCGCGCGCACGCCAGTGACGCCGCGCGGGCTGTCATCGCCCAGAACATCGGTCACTTCATGATGCCACAGCACGGTGATCTTGGGGTGTTTGAACAGGCGGTCCTGCATGATCTTTTCCGCCCGCAGCGTATCGCGGCGGTGGATCAGCGTGACCTGCGAGGCAAAGTTGGTCAGAAACAGCGCCTCTTCCACAGCCGTATTGCCGCCGCCGATCACCACGACCTTCTTGCCGCGATAGAAGAATCCGTCGCAGGTGGCGCAGGCTGACACGCCGAAGCCCTTGAACTGCTCTTCGGACGGCAGGCCCAGCCATTTTGCCTGCGCGCCGGTCGCCAGAATGACGGCATCTGCGGTGTAGGTGGTGCCGGAATCGGCCTCTGCGGTGAAGGGGCGGCGCGACAGATCCAGCGCTGCGATATGGTCCGCAATCACGTCTGCCCCCATCGCTTCGGCATGGGCCTGCATGCGCACCATCAGGTCGGGTCCCATGACATGGGTATCGCCCGGCCAGTTTTCGACCTCGGTCGTGATGGTCAATTGCCCGCCGGGCTGGATGCCCTGGACAAGGATCGGGTTCAGCATGGCCCGCGCCGCATAGACGGCAGCCGTATAGCCCGCAGGGCCGGAGCCGATGATCAGAACCCTGGTATGCCGTGTCTCGCCCATGATCGCCCTGCCTGCTGACTGGACCCCCCGTATAGGCCGAACCTGTACGGGCGGAAAGGGGGCCTGCCGCCGGCGCACCCGCCTTGCGGCCTGCGCAGGGCGGCCGGTCGTCTGCGCCCGCTGTGGCCGTTCCGCGTCGGGGCAATCGCCTGAAGGCCATCGGGTGACCCTTGTAAGGAATGTTCCGAGGCAACCGTCGCCCCTTGCGGCGGCCTTCCCCCCAGGCGGGGAGGCCGGTGCCGGGGGAATCGGGGCGGGCAAAAGAAGCAGTGCCCACCGAGAGACAGGATCCGGGGTGTTTGGACCCAAGGGGTTGGCGGCGCGCATTCAATTTGCGTTCATGCTGTCATCCCCGCCCACCCCCGCCGCCGCAGCTGCCAGCCGGTCCCCTGCCGCGATGTCGCGGATCATTGGAAGGTTGCCGAAGACAAGCAATCCGACCGCCCGCCGGACGAGAAAATCTTCCCGGTCCGGAGAAAGGGATAGCCCCTGCTAAGGGGGAAACGCGACCCGCGTTTCCCCCACCCGCGCCAACAGAGTCCAACGCCCGCCGGTGGCAGGGCGGGCGCTGGTCGGGGGCTTTGGCCCCAAGCGGGCCAAGGATCAGCGTGGCGCTGTGGCAGGGGCGATGGCCCCTGCCATGGGAGCGGTGAGAGTGCCTTCGTCAGCCCGGGCGGGAACAGGAAACGCGACCCGCGTTTCCCCCGCCCGCGC
>JADCEF010000075.1 GCA_020250445.1 Rhodobacter sp. | reverse complement strand
GGTGGTCATCGGTGATCCTGGGTAGGTTTGGGTTGCGAACTCAACCTTGAACCGGAGAACCCCGATGACCGAAGCGATGATGAGCCTGAATGCCTTGCTTGAGAAGACCTCTGACGCGGACATGCTGCGGGAGATGATTGGTCTTGCGGCCGAACGTCCCCGCCATGCCAACCCCCGACTGCCGAGGACCCTGCGAGCCAGACTTCAAACGCAAAGGGGTTCCCAAGAGGGTGACACGTCAACAGGGTGCCGAAAAAGCTCTCCGACCGCCTGCCGGGAAACTCTGTCCGGTCCGGGGAAAGGGATTGACCCTTTGGGCAGTATCAAGAAACGCGACCCGCGTTTCGCCCGCCCACGTGGGAGGGTGCCCGGTAGACCGGTGGGTCCGGGCACCACGAAAGGCCAGCGCCCGCCAGGGGCGGGGCGGGCGCTGGCCGGGGGCTTTGGCCCCCCGGCTGGTCAAGGATCAGCCTGGCGCTGTGGCAGGGGCGATGGCCCTGCCATTGCAGCGGTGACAGTACTTTCGCCTCTCCGGGCGGGATCAGGAAACGCATCGCGTTTCCCCCGCCCGCGCGGGACGCTGCCCTGTAGACCGGTGGGTCCTGGCACCACGAAAGGCCAGCGCCCGACCCGGCGGGGGCGGAGCGCCCGCCAGGGGCGAGGCGGGCGCTGGCCGGGGGCTTTGGCCCCCGGCTGGCCTGAGGTCTGCGTGGCGCTGTGGCCGGGGCGATGGCCCCTGTCTGACCGCGCAAGCGCGCGAAGTCAGAAGGCTTTCACGTGTTCCGTTCAGGCAGCCCATGCGGTCGGCACTGCTTGAGGACTGGTTCCCGCAAAGCTTCCTGCCGGGCGTTGCGCCGCCGTCCGACACGGTTTGGGACAAGATCAGGACATATGCAGATGCCCGTTTCGGACTCACTATGACGGACATGGGAAAATGCCTGTCCGATGCGCCCCTGATCGGGACACCGGGCTGGACGGTTCCGCGACCGGCAGCCTGCGATCCGCCGAAGGGCCGGGTCAGGCCCATCTGATTCCGCACCGACCGATTGCCCGCGCCGCCCGCAAGGTTGACCCTGCCCGCGCAGGGCGGCATGGTCTGCCCGCAACCGGCGAGGCCAGAATGAACGACCGAAACGAGCCCTTTTCCGACGATCACGGCCCCTTTGCAAAGCCGCTGTTCGACGATCCTTCGGCCCGCGCGCTCAGCCGGGTCGGCGTTGTGGATGTCGGCTCGAACTCTGTCCGGCTGGTGGTTTTTGATGGCGCGGCCCGGTCCCCGGCCTATTTCTACAACGAAAAGGTCATGTGCGGTCTGGGCCTTGGCCTGGCCGAAACCGGGCGGCTCAACCCGCGCGGACGCGACCGCGCGCTGGCGGCGCTGCGGCGATTCGCGCTTTTGGCCGAGGGGATGAACATGGCGCCGCTGACCGTGGTCGCGACCGCCGCCGTGCGCGAGGCCGCCGACGGGCGGGCCTTCTGCGACGAGGTGCTGCGGGAAACCGGCTTGCGCCCCTGGGTGATCGATGGCGACGAGGAGGCGCGGCTTTCGGCGCAGGGCGTGCTGCTGGGCTGGCCCGATGCCAGGGGTATCGTTTGCGACATCGGCGGATCGTCGATGGAACTGGCGCAGGTGGGGGGCGGCAAGGTGGGGGCAAGGGCGACCTCGCCCCTGGGGCCGTTCCGGCTGCAGCAGGTGCAGGGCGGCCCAAAGGCGCGGCGCCAGCATATCCACGGCATCCTGGCCGACATGAAGAAGAAATTCCCCGACAGGCATCCGCGCATCTATCTGGTGGGCGGGTCATGGCGCGTCGTCGCCCGGCTGGACATGGAACGGCGCGGCTATCCCCTGACCGTGCTGCACGAATACCGGATGCTGCCGCAGCAGATCCTGGAAACGCTGGACTGGATTGCGGTCAGCGACCTGCCGATCCTGCGGGTTCTGACCGGAACCTCGCAGGAGCGGATGGAACTGGTCCCGCTGGCCAGCGAGGTGTTGCGCGGCCTTGTGGAGGTGTTCGAACCGCGCGAGGTGGACGTATCGGCCTACGGCATCCGCGAAGGGCTGCTCTATGAACAGATGCCGGACCGTCTGCGCGCCCGCGACCCCCTGATCGAGGCGGCGCGGATGGCCGAGGCCACCTCGGCGCGCATCCCCGGCTTCGGCAAGAAGCTGTTCGGTTTTCTGGAGCCGCTGTTCGACGGGGTCCCGCCCGAACGGATGCGGCTGATCCACGCAGCCTGCCTGCTGCATGACACCGCCTGGCGGGCACATCCCGATTACCGGGCCGAAGTCTGTTTCGACAATGCGACGCGGGCAAATCTGGGCGGGCTGGACCATCCGGGGCGGGTGTTTCTGGGTCTGGCCCTGCTGCACCGCTACAAGAACTCGCGCGCGGGATCGCGGCTGGAGCCACTGTTTCGGCTGCTGACCGACGAGCAGATCCGTGACGCCGAGGTGCTGGGCAAGGCCATGCGCTTTGGTGCCATGTTTGCGGTGGCTGATCCACAGCTGGCCGGCACGCTGAAGCCGAAGTTGAAAAAGCGGGAGTTGGAGCTTGCACTGACCCCGCTGGGCACCGGCCTGTTCGGTGAAGTGGCGCAGGCGCGGTTCAATTCGCTGGCGCAAGCGCTGAAGCTGGTGCCTGTCGTCACGCCGCCGATGACATGATGCGGCTGGACCATCTGGCACTATCGGCCCTGACGCTGGAAGACGGTGTCGCCCATGTCGAGGCGGCCCTGGGCGTGACGCTGGCCCCCGGCGGGCAGCATCCGCACATGGCCACGCACAACCGCCTGCTGGGGCTGGGCGATGTCTATCTGGAGGTGATTGCCGCAGACCCGTCTGCCCGGCACCCGGCCTGGCCGCGCTGGTTCGATCTGGACCGCTTCAGCGGCGCGCCGCGTCTGACCAACTGGGTGGCCGCCAGCGATGATCTGGCGGCAGAACTTGCGGCGGGGCCGGAGGGCCTGGGCCTGCCCGTGGCGCTGTCGCGCGGCGATCTGCGCTGGACCATGGCGGTGCCGCCCACCGGCCGCCTGCCGTTTGACGGCGCCTTTCCGGCGCTGATCCAGTGGGAAGGCGATGTTCATCCTGTGCAGCGTCTGCCCGATCCGGGCCTGCGGCTGCTGCGGCTGGACATTGTCCATCCCCAGGCGACCGCGCTGCGCAAGGCGCTGGCCGGGCGGCTGGAGGATACCCGAGTGAGGATCGTGCAGGGGCCCGAGAAGGCGCTGCGGGCAAGCTTTTCCACCCCGGGCGGGATGCGTCGGCTGTGACTGCCCGGCAGGCGACAGGTCCGGATGCCGAAGCGGTGGCGGCAATCCGGAACCACTGCCAGGATGCTGAAAACGTGCCAACCGCATCGGCTGCCTGAGCGCGAAGCGGGAACCTCTTCCGCCTGCGTGCGCCTTACGCATCCTGGAAGGGGCCGTCGCCCCTGCCACAGCGCCACGCTGATCCTTGACCAGCCGGGGGCCAAAGCCCCCGGCCAGCGCCCGCCCCGCCCCCGGCGGGCGCTTCGCACCCGCCGGGTCGGGCGCTGGCCTCTGTGTCTCCCGGACCTGCCGGTCTGCGAGGCACCGTCGCGCAGGGGCGGGGGAAACGCGGGGCGCGTTTCCCCCGCCCCAAAGGGACAATTCCTTTCCCCGGTCCGGGAAGATTTTCACGGCAGGCTGGCGACCGGATTGCTTCTCGGCACCCTGTTAAGGACCGGTGAAGCGCGCCTTGCAACCCCTTGAACCCATTGCACCGGCCAGGGTGCCCGCCCCGGGACGGCCCCCACCGGCCGCCCCGCGCCGGTCAGCCTGCTTGCCTGCCCCAGGGCTTCCCGCTAGGAACGGGCAAAGCCAAGCCGAAAGGGTTCCCGATGCGTCTGTCCCGTTATTTCCTGCCCGTGCTCAAGGAAAACCCGTCCGAGGCGCAGATCGTCAGCCACCGCTACATGCTGCGTGCGGGCATGATCAAGCAACAGGCGGCAGGCATCTATTCCTGGCTGCCGCTGGGCTTCAAGGCGCTGCGCCGGGTCGAACATATCGTGCACGAGGAACAGATCAGGGCGGGCCATATCCCTCTCTTGATGCCCACCCTGCAGCCCGCCGACCTGTGGCGCGAAAGCGGGCGCTATGACGACTATGGCGAGGAAATGCTGCGCATCACCGACCGGCACAAGCGCGACATGCTGTACGGGCCGACGAATGAAGAGATGATCACCGACATCTTCCGCGCCCATGTGACCAGCTACAAGGACCTGCCGCTGACCCTGTATCACATCCAATGGAAATTCCGCGACGAGATCCGCCCGCGCTTTG
Organism: Rhodobacter sp.; assembly: GCA_020250445.1. Classification (GTDB taxonomy): domain Bacteria; phylum Pseudomonadota; class Alphaproteobacteria; order Rhodobacterales; family Rhodobacteraceae; genus Aliitabrizicola. The sequence goes on along the minus strand of JADCEF010000075.1, from coordinate 12,962 downwards.
GCGTGATGCGGGGCCGCGAGTTTCTGATGAAGGATGGCTACACTTTCGACATTGATGTCGACGCCGCCCTGCATGCCTACAACCGCCACATGGTCAGCTACCTGCGCAGCTATGAGCGTATGGGGCTGAAAGCCATTCCGATGCGCGCCGCCTCTGGCCCCATCGGCGGCGACAACACCCATGAATTCCTGGTGCTGGCCGCCACGGGCGAAAGCGAGGTTTTCTATGACTCTGCGATCACCGACCTGACCTTTGGCGACCGGGTGGTGGATTTCGACAACCGCGCCGAATGCGCGGCCATCGTCAGGGAATGGACCACCCCCTATGCCCGCACTGACGAAACGCATGACGCGGCGATCTATGCCGCCATCCCCGAGGCGCGCCGCAAATCCTCGCGCGCGATCGAGGTGGGGCAGATCTTCTTCTTCGGCACGAAATACTCTGAACCGATGGGTGCTGTCGTGGTGAACGACAAGGGCGAACGCGTGCCGGTGCAGATGGGAAGCCATGGCATCGGTGTGTCGCGTCTGCTGGGCGCGATCATCGAGGCGAGCCATGACGACCGGGGCATCATCTGGCCCGAAGGCGTGACGCCGTTCCATGTCGGCCTTGTGAACCTCAAGCAGGGCGACAGTGCCACGGACGCCGCCTGCGCCGACCTCTACAAGGCGCTGGCCGCCCGGGGGCTTGAGCCGCTTTATGACGACCGCGACGAGCGGGCGGGTGCGAAATTCGCCACGATGGACCTGATCGGCCTGCCCTGGCGGATCACGGTTGGCCCGCGCGGCCTGGCCGCCGGCAAGGTCGAACTGACCTCGCGGCGTACGGGGGTGAGCGAAGAGATGACGGCGCAAGAGGCCGTGGCCCGCGTGGCAGCGATTTACCAGGGCGTCTGACCGCGCGCCCTGCCGACCGTCCGGGGGGCTGTCCGCCCCCCGGACCCCCCGAGGGTATTTGAGCCGAAAAGAAACACGGCCAAAGCCTGTGATTCCGGAAGGACCCAGATGGCCACCCCCCCCTTTGCCGGTTTCGAATGGATGATCGCCTGGCGCTATCTGCGCGCCCGGCGGGCCGAGGGCGGCGTGTCTGTCATGACCTGGATCAGCCTGATCGGCATCACCCTGGCCGTCTTTGCCCTGATCGCGACGCTGGCGGTACGGGCGGGCTTCCGGGCAGAGTTTGTCGATACGATCCTGGGGGCCAATGCCCATGTCACCGTCTATTCCGCCCCCTGGGTGGCGGAAACGGGCCAGACGCTGCGGACCATTCAGGATTACGACGCGCTGGCGGCGCGCCTGCGCGGCGTGGCGGGGGTTACCCGCGCGGCCCCGCTGATCAGGGGCCAGGCCATGGCCACGCAAGCCGGGCGCAATGCCGGCGTGCAGGTCTTTGGTATCCGCGGCGAAGACCTGCGGACGCTGCCGCGCATTGCGCCCTCGGCGCAAACCGCAGGCGACATCGCCCGCTTTGACGAGGGGATTGCCATCGGCGCGGGTGTAGCGCGCGAACTGGGGGTGACGGTGGGCGACCGCATCCGGCTGATTGCGCCTGACGGGGTGAAGACCGCCTTCGGCACCAGCCCGCGCGTCAATGCCTATGAGGTGGTCTATGTCTTCACCGCAGGCCGGTGGGACATTGACCAGACCCGCGTCTACATGCCCTTTGCCGAGGCCCAGGCCTATTTCAACCGTGAAGGTATGGCCGATGAGATCGAGGTGATGGTCACGAATCCCGACCGGGTTGATGACCTGACCCCGGCCCTGCTGGCGGCAGGGGACGGGCGCACCCTTCTGTGGTCCTGGCGCGAGTCGGCGGGCAGTTTCCTGCGCGCCCTGGATATCGAGGACAATGTGATGTTCGTCATCCTGTCGATCTTGGTTCTGATCGCGACGATGAACATCATTTCGGGGCTGATCATGCTGGTGAAGAACAAGGGGCGCGACATCGGCATCCTGCGCACCATGGGGCTGACCGAAGGGTCGGTCCTGCGCATCTTCTTCATCTGCGGGGCCTTCACCGGGCTGATCGGCACCGCGCTGGGCGTGATCCTGGGCTGCCTGTTTGCGATCTACATCGACCCGGTCTTTTCGCTGGTGAATTATGTCTCTGGCGGCGGGGTCTGGGACCCGTCGATCCGGGGCATCTATGCGCTGCCGGCAAAGCTGCAAGTGGCCGACGTTCTGTCTGCCGTCGCCCTGTCTTTGGGCCTGTCGTTCATCGTCACCATCTTTCCGGCGCGGCGCGCGGCCCGGATGAACCCGGTCGAGGCGCTGCGCTATGAGTGATCCGATGCTGGTGCTGGACGGCATCACCAAGACCTACAACGCGGGCACCCCCGGCGAGGTCCAGGTGCTGCGCGGTGCCACGCTGTCGGTGGCGGCGGGCGAAGTTGTGGCGCTGGTGGCCCCGTCGGGGGCCGGCAAATCGACGCTGCTGCACATCGCCGGGCTGCTTGACACGCCGGACGCGGGCCAGGTGCGGCTGGCGGGCCGGGCGATGGAGGGGCTGGGCGACCGCGCCCGCACTGCCGCGCGGCGCGCAGAGGTCGGCTTCATCTACCAGTTCCATCACCTGCTGCCGGAATTCTCGGCGCTGGAAAACGTGGTCTTGCCGCAGCTTGCCAATAGAGGGGCGCGCGGGGCGGCCGAAGCGCGGGCGATGAGCCTTCTGTCCCGCGTCGGCATCGCCGCGCGGGCCGGGCACCGCCCGGCGGCGCTGTCGGGCGGCGAGCAGCAGCGTGTGGCCTTTTGCCGGGCGCTGGCAAACCGGCCGAAGCTGCTGCTGGCCGACGAGCCTACCGGCAATCTGGACCCAGCGACATCCGATCAGGTCTTTGCCACCCTGATGGAGGTGGTGCGTGAAACCGGTCTTTCGGCACTGATCGCCACGCATAATCCGGCGCTGGCCGCGCGGATGGACCGGATCGTGCGGCTGGAGGCGGGGCGCGTGGCGGTGTGACCACGTCCTGCCGGACCCGAACGGGCGGGCACGCCTTTCGCGCGCCGGGCTTGAGCCTGGCCCCGGCCCCAGGGCCGAATGACGGCGGGTGAAGCCGAACGGAGGCCGGGGCCATTTCAGACCCGGCGAACATCCAGGTCCGGGCACGGCATCCGCGCAACATGATTGCGCGGCGAGGGCCGACATGGTTTGATCCGGCAAAACAGAACAAGGAGGTGTCGATGCAGCCTGTAAAGCCCTTTGCCCTGATCGTGCCGCTGGCCCTCGTGACCGGACTTGCGGCCTGTGTTCCCGGCGGAAAAACCGAAACCGCCGGGGCGGTCCCGACGGGGGCGCAGGATTTCCAAAGCTATTGCGCCACCTGCCACGGCTCGGGCGGTGCGGGCGACGGGGAAACGGCCACCTCGCTGTCCAAGGCCCCGGCGAACCTGACCACGATCTCGGCGCGCAACGGCGGCACTTTCCCGATGACGCGCGTGATGGCCCATATCTGGGGCTATGCGCAAGAGGATGGCCGGGTGATGCCAAGGTTCGCCCCGCTGCTGGACGGCAACCTTGTTCTGTTCGACAGCGGCGACGGCATCGCCACGCCAACACCGGTCCGGCTGGTGCAGCTGGGCCAGTATGTGCAAGGCCTGCAGGTTCCCAAGAACTGAGGTGTGGGGGGCATCCCCCCTGCCTAGCCGTGCCGGGCGGCGGCACCGTTTCGCGCAAGGCAGCCGTTCAGGGGGGCGCTGCGGGCGGGCCGGCCAAGCACCTGCACCCCCGGTGCCCGGCGCAGGGCGGCATCCGCCCCTGTCTGCCGGCCGCCTTTCGGCCTTGAGCCGCGCCGGAACATCGCGGTCATGCTGCCGGGTCACGCGTGTGGGACGGTCCGCCTTGGGCAAGGCGGGCCGACCATGGTGGCGGAGAGGCGCGGCCAGGTCGGTGATGCTGGCAGCGGACCTGGCCTTTTGGGGGCCAGACCTTGCCCGGTTCCGGCACCTTGCAGCTTTCGTCAATGTGACTTTTGCCTGCGGGATTGCCGCGCGCGCGCCCTTCACAGACTGATCAGCCGCATCCTGCCCGCCCGGATTGTCCAGAGACAGACGTGAAGCCTGCCGCGGGTCCGAACCGGCAAAGGGACGCGCCGCTTGCCATAACCACCCCGCGCATCGTCGCGCGCGGTCGCGGCAGGCAAATGGAAAGCTGCGATTTCGGCAAGGTTCACGCCATACCCCACGCGGTTCGCCTGACGTCCCGCCTTTTCCCGGATCGGGTTTCATGGTCATTGACCAGGCCCGGGTTATGCCCTTGGCCGGGGTATGTGACCACGATCAGGAATTCTGCACGCTGGAACGGCGGCCTGCGGTTGAGGATGAGCGCAAAGATGACGGGTTCGACCGGCCCGATCAGGCGCAGGCAGATTGCCGGAAACACCACATCCGCATAGTGCGGCGTGAACCTGCAAAGAGTCCTGCCGAACCAGAAAAGCGGCATCCCGCCATTGCCTTCGCGCCGTCGTTCCATCATCGGCAGTTGACTGCCCTGGCCGGTGCTTCGGACGTCACTGCCGCGTCGGCCTTGGCGGGCGCTGACGGCAGCCTGTCAACGGCCGCTCTGGCGGCATCCGCACCGGTTTGCCCTGCAAGCACGACTTTTGCGTCAGTCCAAACAACCGTGCCGAGTGCCTTTGGGGTCGCGTGCCCAGGCGCGTAACCCTGTCCCCTTTTGATCAATTCCGGCGGCAGGCTGACGTGTGTTCCCCCGGTTGATTGCCGGTGCATCCCAAGGGTACACCTATTGAAATAGGGCGATAAAACCTATCCATTTCAATATGTTGGTGGGTTGTGAGGGATTCGAACCCCCGACATCTTCGGTGTAAACGAAGCGCTCTACCGGCTGAGCTAACAACCCGCCAGGCAAACAATTGATTTCCCTGTGTTTCCCTTGGCGATTCATCGGGTACCATCTGTGTCGCCAGCCTGTCAACCGGCAAACCCGGACTTCGGCTTTGCCCGCGCTTCAAGGCGCGCATTTGCCCGTCCATCACCCGCGCAGTCCCCGGAAGCTTTCTGTCACCTATGGGGTGGACGCGCCCCCGGCGAGCTTGATGTGCCAGGGTGGCGGGCGGTGAAGCACCGCGATGGAAGGGAACCTCCATGACAAAAGCTGGCATCCCGATCAACCCGGCCGGACGCCGCGCCCTGCCGGGGGGCGGCAAAACGTGCCCTTAAGCCCCGTCAACATCATGAGTCATCACGGTCCTGCCGAAGGCGGAACAGCGGGACCGAAGAGCTACCCGCGCGATGCGGGTCCCGGCACCTTCGGGGCATCGGACCTGGCCATGGCGCGGGCGCGTTCGGCGGCGGCGCGCAGTTCTTCGGCAATTTCCTCGGCCTCTTCGGGTTCGAAATCCAGCGGCAGGTCAACGCCCTCTGCCTCGACATAGATCCGGACCATGCCAAGGCTGGTCGGGCCAATCTGCAGGTTGGCGGCGATGTCGCTTTGCTTGTCGATGCCCATGTCGGCCCTGTTTCCTCAAGGTAGTTCCGGGTAGCGCTTTGGCCCGGCTTTCGCAAGGAAAACCCGCCGGGGATGGCCCGGCCCATAGGGTGCAGCACCTGCGGACGGGCGGGCAGGGCCCTTGGCCGGGGCACAGACTTCCGCTTGCAATCACCGGGTCGGAACGGTACATCGCGCGCATGGGCCGACGTAGCTCAGTTGGTTAGAGCACCAGATTGTGGATCTGGGGGTCCCCCGTTCGAGCCGGGGCGTCGGTACCATGGCCGCACTGTTGCCGCCCAATGCGGCCCCGCAGGCCCTTGCGATGGGGTCTTATCCGGGATGACCCGTCGAAGGGAAAGGGCCTGCACCGATGGATTATGGAAAGTCCGGATCGCCCAGGACGGGCAAGGGCACGCAGCGCCACCTTGAGCACAATGCCAAAGGGTCGAAAAAGAACCCCTTCGGAAAGCCCGCGCCGAAAACCGCGCTGCTGGCGCGGCTGAAGGCGGCGGCGGAAGCCAGAAAGCCACGCTGACGTCAGCCTTTGGCTGCATCGTGCAACCACCCATGCGGTACCACCCCGCCCGGATGGCCCCGGCGGGGGCAGGATAACCGGGGCCTGCGACCGGCCCCATCGGGCAACGATGCCGGAAGACCCCGCCGCCCAGGCCTGTGGGTCCGTCCCGGGGACGCGCCGTCAGCCTTTCCTTGCGGCCTCTTGCAGTTCCCGGCGCAGCAGCGCGGTTTCTGCCGCCTTCGGCTTTGACAGACCCGCCAGCAGCAGATAGGCGACCGGCGTGATGTAAAGCGTGGCGATGGTGGCCAGCCCCAGCCCGCCCACGATGATCCATCCCAGCACCGCGCGCGCCTCGGCCCCGGCACCGAAGGCAAAGATCAGCGGCAGCCCCCCCAGCACAGTCGCGACCATCGTCATCATCACCGGACGCAGCCGGATGACCGAGGCACGTTCGATCGCCTGCCGCACGGATGCGCCTTCGTCGCGCAGCTGGTTGGCGAATTCGACGATCAGAATCCCGTTCTTGGCCATGATCCCCACCAGCAGCACCAGCCCGATCTGGCTGTAGACATTCAGGCTGCCCCCGGTCAGCACCAGGGCAAAGACGGCGCAGGCCAGCCCCAGGGGAACGGTGGCCATGACGATCACGGCAGAGACAAAGCTTTCGAATTGTGCGGCCAGCACCAGAAACACGATCAGGATCGCAAATCCGAAGGTCAGCAGCAGCCCGGACGAGGTTTCATTCAGGGTCGCCGCCTCGGCCAGCGGCACGATGCGGCTGTCGGGGGGCAGCACATCGCCGGCAAGCCGCGTCACCTCGGCCAGGGCTGCGCCCAGCGGCAGGGCCGGGGTTAGGCTGGCGCTGATGGGGACCGACCGCATCTGCGCTTCGCGGCTGAGTTCGGGGGCAACGGCGCGTTCGGTCAGGCTGACGAAGGTGGAAACCGGCACCATCCTGCCATCGCCCGCCCGCACGAAGACCCGTTCCAGATCGGCCGGATCGTTCACAGGATCGGCGGTCGACACCAGTTTGATGTCAAAGCTTTCGTCGTTCAGGAACACCGTGCCCACCCTGCGCCCGTCCAGCACCGCCTGCAGCGCCTCGCCCATGCCGTCGATGTTGATGCCCAGGTCTGCGGCGCGGGCGCGGTCCACCTCGATGAACAGCTGCGGCTGCGTCGTGTCATAGCCAAGGCGCACCTGACCGAAGGCCGGGTTCTGTTCCATCGCCTCTGCCAGCTTGCGTGCGCTGTCGGCCAGCGTGGCGTAATCGTCGCCCACCACGGCAAAGGACAGCCCGTTGCCCGCGCCCCGGATGCCCAGCGAATTGGACTGGATCGCAAAGGCGCGGATGCCGATGATGTTGCGCAGCTGGGCGGTGATTCCTGCGGCAATCTCTTGCTGGCTGTGGCTGCGCTTGGCCCAGTCGGCCAGCGAGATCACCATGAAGCCCCGGCTTTCGGACCCCTGTCCGGCGATGGCGAAGACATTGGTCACCTCGCCGCTGGCGCGCAGCGGTTCCAGCAGGGCCTCGATGTCGCGCATCTTGCCGTCGGTATAGTCCAGCGCCACGCCCTGCGGTGCCTGGATGCTGAGAAGGATCACCGCGCGGTCCTCGGGCGGGGTCAGTTCCTGCCGCAGGCCGGTGAACAGCAGCGCCGCGACGGCGGCAAAGATCAGCGCCGCCGTCACTGCCACCAGGGGGGCTGCCAGCGCCAGGCGCAGCGTGACCGCGTAGAACCCGGCCAGCCGGTTGCCCAGCCAGACCATCGGCCCCCGCGCGTCGCGGCCCCTGCCCGCCGGGCGCAACCAGCGGCTGGCCAAGACCGGGCACAGCGTCAGCGCCGTGACCGAAGACAGCAGCACCGAAACGGCAAGGGTGAAGCCGAACTCGCGGAACAGCCCCCCCGTTTGCCCCGGCAGGAAGGACAGCGGAATGAACACCGCCGCCAGCGTGGTGGTGGTGGCGATGACGGCAAAGACCACCTGCCGCGTGCCCAGCACGGCGGCGGCGCGGGCACCCATGCCCTCGGACCGGCGGCGCACGATGTTTTCCAGAACCACGATGGCATCATCCACCACCATGCCGGTGGCCAGCACCAGCGCCAGCAGGGTGAGGATGTTGATCGAGAATCCCGCCAGCCAGAGTGCCGCCAGCGTGCCGGTCAGCGCCACCGGAATGGCGATGGCCGGGATCAGCGTGGCGCGGATATCGCGCAGGAAGACATAGATGATCGCGGTCACGATCAGCACCGACAGCGCAAGCGCGATTTCCACCTCGCGGATGGCGCCGTCGATGAAGGTGGCGGTGTCCGAGGTGATGAAGATGCGCACATCGGGCGGCAGGATCGGCTGCACATCCGCCACGATCTGCCGCACCGCCGCCGAGATTTCCAGCGTATTGCTTTGCGCCTGCCGGATGATGCCCAGGCCGATGCCGGTTTCGCCATTGGCCCGCAGGATCGAGGCCCCCGGTTCCGGCCCCAGCGTCACCTGCGCCACATCGCCCAGCCGGACATCCGGGGCCACTTCCAGCGCCTCGAATTCCGGGGCCGAGGTGACCGGGGCCGTGGTGCGCACCAGAATGCTCTGGCGGCTGGAACTGAGCTCGCCCGCGGGCGCGTCAAAGGCCACATTGGCCAGCGAGTTGCGCAGATCGGCCAGCGTCAGGCCCCGGCTGGCCAGCTGCATCGCGTCGATGTCCACGCGGAACACCTGCTCGCGGTCGCCGAAGATCTGCAGGTCGGCGACACCGGGGGCGGCCAGCAGGCGGTCCTGCACCGTGTCTTCCACCAGCCGGGTCAGGTCCTGCGCGCTGCGGCTGGCCGAGGTGACGGCAATGCGCAGAACGGCGTCGGAATTGGCATCGGCCTTGACCACGCGCGGCTCGTCCGCGTCATCTGGCAGGCTGTTGCGGATGCGGGCGATGGCATCGCGCAGATCGGTCGCGGCCACGTCAAGGTCGACGTCATCGCGGAATTCCACCGTGACCCGGCTTGATCCCTGCCGGGACGAGGACGAGATCGATTTGACCCCCGCCACCCGGCCCGCAGCCCCTTCGATCACTGCCGTGATTTCGCGGTCGATGGTTTCGGGTGCCGCCCCGTCAAAGGTCGTGCTGATCGATACCACCGGGCTGTCCACGTCCGGCAGTTCGCGGATTTCCGCGCCCGACAGCGCGGCCAGCCCCGCCAGCACGATCAGCGCATTCAGCACAAAGGCCAGGATCGGGCGGCGCACGAAGAGCGCGGTGGCGGACCCGGCAAGGGCGGCGTCATCCGGGGCGGGGCGGGGGGCGGACATCAGCTTTTCGGGGCCGGGGCGGCCCCGTCCGGCGGGGCAAGCTGCACCTCGGCACCGGGGCGCAGGGCCTGCACCCCTTCGGTCACAACAAGGTCGCCGGGCTGGAAGTCGCCGTCAACCAGCACCGCATCGCTGTTGCGCTGCAGGATGCGGACCGGCAGGCGCATGGCCTTGCCCCCCCGCACGGCCCAGACAAAGGCACCCCCGGCCCCCCACTGAATCGACAGCGGATCGACCGCCGGGTGAGTTTCGCCAATAAAGGCCAGCGTCATGCGCAGCGCCATGCCGGGGCGCAGGCGATCCTCGCCATTGGCGATGGCCGCCTGCACCAGCAGGGTGCGGCTGGTTTCATCCACCCGGTTGTCCAGGGCGCGGATCGTGCCGGCAAGCTTCAGCGCCGGATCGGCCAGGGGGGTGGCGCTGACCGGATCACCGGCGGAAATGCGGCTGACGATGCGTTCCGGCACCCGGAATTCCACCAGCAGGCTGGAGCGGTCTTCGATCCGGGTCAGTTCCGTGCCGGGGTCAACCTGCTTGCCCACCTCGGCGGCAAGGATGCCGACCCAGCCGTCAATCGGGGCCAGGATGCGGTGCTGCGACAGCGCGAATTCGGCATCGCGCAGGTCCAGCCGGGCCGTTTGCAGCGCCAGTTCCGCCTCCTGCACCAGGGTTTCGGTGGTGGACCCCGACCGTTGCAGGCGCGTCAGGCGGTCCAGCGTGGCCTGGGCATCGGCCACAAGGAACCCGGCGCGATCCAGCGCGATGCGGGCGGCTTCACTGTCCAGTTCGGCGATCAGGCTGCCCGCCGTGACATACTCGCCCGAGGCGACGGCCAGCGTGCTGATCTTGCCCGCAACCTCGGGCGTCAGGGTCACCGACCGCACCGCCCGCGCGGTGCCGATCGCGGTGACGATGTCGCGCAGCACCTGCGGCGTGGCGTCCTGGGCCACCACGGTTGCCGGGCCACCCGCCGCCCCCGGGCGTCCCCCAGCGGCAGGGGCGGCGCCGTCCTCCGGGGGGGCCGCCACCAGCCCAAGCCGGTCCAGCGGGCCCAGCAGGCCGACACGGTCCAGAAACGGGTGTGAGGCGGGCAGGAACCGGGCCGAAAGGACCATTGCGGCGGCCACCAGCCCCAGACTCAGCACAAGCTGCTTCCATAGCGACATCGTCTTCTCCCGCCCTGTCCGGCCCGGCATGACCCGTGCAGTTACGCAGCCAATCCGCCCGGCTTGCAACCCGCTACAGAAAATCTGGTGCTCGCCACCTGAAGAAAGAGACCCAATGGCCGCTGCGAGCCCACAGCAGCCAGTGACTCATCGCTCCGGAGTGAACATGGTTTGTGTTGTCAGAGGGGATGCTTGGATGGTTGATCGAGACGCCCGAGATCGCGCTGCTCAGCTTCTTCGGAACTTCGTTTCCGGTAAGATAACAAATGATGAGTTTGCTGATGGCTGTCCGCCGACCCCCGATCAAGAGATAGGCGCCATTTGGGATACGGCTTGGGTTCTGTATGACGACCTGAGCGAACATCGGTTGACCGGTCGACACAGGTTAAGCTCAGATATGCGCAGGATATGTGCGCGATGACTGATGTTCCTTCATAGCGAACATGAGTACGAATGGCCGGATGTTAACTTGCCCGGCATTGATCCTGCGAGCCGAACTGAGCCGAGTCTTTGGCGCAGACTTCTTGGATTTCCTATATCATGGTTATCGCCCGAAGAAGCCCGCACGTTCTTGGCTTCCGGCCATTATCCGGTTTGGCCCTTTATTTCGGTAGAAGACTATCGGCGGGCTTTGCGGAAGCCGCGCCTCCTGTCTGCTAGGCTCAGGACTCATATCCAGAACAAGACGATTGCTGCCAGCACGCATGCGGACAGGAAGATGTCGGCGCGTCGGTCAAAGCGCATGGCGATCCTGCGCCAGTCTTTGAGCCGACCAAACATGTTTTCGACGTTGTGGCGTTTTTTGTAGAGGACAGCGTCGTGCTCGATTTGCACCTTGCGGTTTTTCCGTGACGGAATGCACGGCGTTATCCCCTTGTCAATCCATGTGTTACGGAACCAATCTGCCCTCGCCAGCGGTCTCGGACCGGTGGCGACGCGTCGGCTCGATAGCCCCGATCCGCCAACAAGACCTTTGCCTGCGGCATCACAGACAACAGCGCCGCTGCGCCAGTGTAGTCGCTGGTCTGCCCCGCGCTCAGAAACATCTGAACAGGCCGCCCAAGACTGTCGCAAACGACGTGGAGCTTCGAGTTGCGACCCCCCTTTGTCAGCCCGATCAGCCGAGAGCGCCCCCTTTTTTCCGCAGGCTGGCTGCGGTGCGGTGAGCCTTGAGATATGTCGCGTCAATCATGATCATTTCCGTTTCGGCCTCCTGTCTGACCAGTTCCAGCAGGATCCGTGCAAACACCCCTTTCTGGCTCCAGCGAAACCAACGATTGTAGAGCGTCTTGTGCGGGCCATAGTCAGCAGGCGCATCCCGCCAACGCAACCCATTGCGATTGAAAAAGATAATGCCGCTCAACACCCGTTTGTCATCCACGCGCGGAACCCCGTGCGACACAGGAAAGAACGGCTTCAACCGCTCCATCTGCGCGTCGGTCAGCCAGAACAAATCACTCATGCGACACCTCCCTGATGTCACAAGTGAATCAGTGGATCGGGCCAAAAACAAGCGGATTAATGAGGTCTGAGCCTAAGGAAACCTTCTTCATGCGTTTGCGTCGCGCTCCGATGGGTTTGATTTCAGTTCCATCAACGAAAACCACCGTCGTCGAAGTGTTCAGACCGCGGCCGCAATTTAACAAGCAATTTCAATGTATTAAGAGCTATTCACCAAATCAGCGCAGTCATGAGCTCCGGAGAATACCGGCACTGAGAGACCGCTATCGGGCCTCCTGGCCCTGGGGGCAGTGCTCAGCCCCACCCATATAACCCTCGAAAACAACGGAAAAATCCGGCCGCAGCCGGATCGGGAGAACGCTTTCGCGAGGTCAAGTGACGGTCCGGAAGGGCCCGACGTCCAACCTTCTCCAGCAAAAATCACCCTTCTGTCACGGGCCAAGGCCCACCGCGGAATACGTAGTCGTAGACCTCCTGCAGATAGCGATAGAGCGTTTCTTCGTCACCCAGGTCGACATTGGCGTGTTCGATGTACCAGTCAACGGTCACCGGGCGGGTCCGCAGGACTTCTTCAAATTGTCGCTGAACACGTTCGATCCATTCAGAGCGCTTCGGAACGGCTTCTTTCAGCGCATCAAGGTTATAGTTATCTCCATGCATGAACAGGTGGACGGTCATCATCCATTCGTAAGGAACGGTCATTGGCGTCTCCCGACTGGGAACATTGTGATCAACCGGGGTTCTCCATCGGCCGCAATTCTGAAACGGGCGATGACGAGTCCGCCATCGAAGTTCATCTCGGCCACGCCTTGCGGGTTACCGCGCGGACCAATGCGGACAACCCCTTCGACGGCGGCCAGCAAGTCGCGCCCCAGAACATCTTCGATTGGCAGTGCAAACTCGAAATAGCCGTCACGATAGTCCGTATCAAACAATGCGGCATCGCGCGCGGCGCGATAGCCGGAGCTGCGACGGATATAGCTTTCGGCGGCGACGAAAACTTCTGGTGTCGTAAACCGAGATGCTGACGAAACGGCGACGTGTGGACGCCCAGTCTCGCCATCGATCCG
>JADCEF010000074.1 GCA_020250445.1 Rhodobacter sp. | reverse complement strand
TCCCGCAGCATGTCCGCGTCAGAGGTCTTCTCAAGCAAGGCATTCAGGCTCATCATCGCTTCGGTCATCGGGGTTCTCCGGTTCAAGGTTGAGTTCGCAACCCAAACCTACCCAGGATCACCGATGACCACCCGCAAAGCCACCCGCGCCGCCAGCTATGTGAAAGCGCAGCGGGGGCGGCCATGTTACCGGCGAGCTACACCACGCGGGGGGACACGATCCCTGCGTTCTGCGCCCGTCATCGAGTCGCTCTCAACCCGGCGGCCCGCAAGCCTTTGAAGAGGCAAAGAGGGGAGTACATTTCTGCCCCATCCCGCCTTCTCCGCCCCCTCAGTCCGCTGTCTGCGCCAGTTTCGGCACATCCTTTGCCCCGGCCGTACCCCGCCCCGACAGCGACGGATTTTCCATGAAGAACCGGTGACAGTCGAACAGGGATCCATCCCCCCCCTTGAGATCGCGCAGAAAGCGCCCGTCGGGCTGCAGCACCCAGCTTTGTGCCTCGTCGGCCAGGTTGGCAACCATGATCTGCCCCACGATCTGTTCCTTGACCGTCGGGTTCATGATTTCCACCAGCGTCTCCACCCGCCGGGTCAGATTGCGCCCCATCCAGTCGGCGGAAGAGATGAAGACCCGCGCCTTTTTCGACGGCAGGCCGGAACCGTTGCCAAAGCAGACAATCCGCGAATGTTCCAGAAACCGCCCGACGATGGACTTCACCCGGATGTTTTCGGACAATCCCGTGACGCCGGGCCGCACACCGCAGATGCCGCGCACGACAAGGCTGATCTTCACCCCTGCGGCACTGGCGGCATAAAGGGCATCGATCACATCCCGCTCGATCAGGCTGTTCATCTTCGCCCAGATCGCCGCCGGACGCCCGGCGGCGGCATGCGCCGCCTCGGCCGCGATCAGCTCCAGCAGGCGCGGCTTGAGGGTGATGGGCGAAATCGCAAGGTTTTCAAGCCCTTCGGGCTGCACATAGCCCGACAGATAATTGAACACCCTGGTCGCATCCCGCCCCAGCGCGGGGTCGCAGGTGAACAGGCTGAGGTCGGTATAGATCCGCGCCGTGATCGGGTGGTAATTCCCTGTGCCATAATGGGTATAGGTGACAAGGGTTTCGCCCTCGCGGCGCACCACGGTGCTGATCTTGGCATGGGTCTTGTAGTTGATGAAGCCGTAGACCACATGCGCGCCGGACCGTTCCAGCCGCCGCGACTGGCGGATGTTCGCCGCCTCGTCGAAGCGCGCCTTCAGCTCGACCAGGGCCGTCACCGATTTGCCCGCCTCTGCCGCCTCGCACAGCGCCTCCACAATCGGGCTGTCGCGGCTGGTGCGATACAGCGTCTGCTTGATCGCCAGCACATCGGGGTCGCGCGCCGCCTGCTGCAGAAAGCGGATGACCATGTCGAAGGTCTCGTAGGGATGGTGAAGCAGCATGTCCTTCTGGCGGATCGCGGCAAACATGTCGCCGTCATGGTCCTGCACCCGTTCGGGAACGCGCGGGGCGAAGGCGGGCCACAGCAGATCGCGGCGGTTGTCCAGCACCAGTTCCTTCAGGTCGGCAATGCCCAGCAGACCGCGCACCTCAACCTTGTCGGCCTCGGTGACGTGCAGCTCCTGCATGATCAGCGCTGCCAGCTCTTCGGGGGCACCGGCGCTGATCTTCAGCCGGATCACCTCGCCCCGCCGCCGCCGCTTCAGCGCGGTCTCAAACTCGCGCACCAGATCCTCGGCCTCGTCCTCAAGTTCCAGGTCGCTGTCGCGCAGCACGCGGAAGGTACAATGGCCCAGATCGACATAGCCGGGAAACAGCATCCCCAGATGCAGAAGCAGCAGCTCCTCCAGCGGCAGAAACCGGTGTTCGCCCGGCTTGGCGGGCAGGGGCACAAAGCGCGCGATCTGCTGGGGGATCGGCAGCAGCGCCTGCAGGGGGCGTCCGTCGCGGCTGCGCTCCAGCTGCAGTGCCAGGCAAAAGCCGGTGTTGGGGATGAAGGGAAAGGGATGCGCCGGGTCGATGGCCAGCGGCGACAGCAGCGGGAACACCGCTGCCAGGAAATGTGTCTCGAGGAACCTGAAGTCGCGCGCGGTCAGCTTGGACCGCGTCAGCAGGGTGATCCCTTCCGCCTCCATCTCGCGCTTCAGGCGGTTGAAGGTGGCTTGCTGCGTCTGCATCAGGCGGCGCGCATCGGCGTTGATCAGCAAAAGCTGTTCTGCCGGGGTCAGCCCGTCTTCCGACAGCGTGGCATTGCCCGCCCGCGCCAGCTCTCGCAGGCCGGCCACGCGGACGGTGTAGAATTCGTCCAGATTGGTGGCCGAGATCGACAGGAAGCGCAGCCGTTCCAAAAGCGGCACGCGCGGGTTCGCCGCCTCGTCCAGAACACGCCAGTTGAAGGCCAGCCAGCTGAGTTCCCGGTTGAAATAGCGCTTCGGCCCGGTCGTTTCCGCGTCAGACAGCACGACCGGCGCCGGTATGGCGGTTCGAAGGAAATCGGCCTGCGTCATCGTGGTTTTGCCCGCCCTGCTCCATGCCGCAAGGCTACAGGCCGGACCGGGGCCTGTCCAGCAGCGTGGCCGCAAGGGCGCGCGTCACCGGCCGCCCTTCGGCAAGCGCCAGCGCATCCAGCCGCGCCACCAGATCGCGGGCGGCGGCAAAGGACCGGTCCATCCGGCTGGCCAGATAGGGGATCAGCGCCGGGGCCACGGTGATCTGGCGGTCCGCAAACAACTTGACCAGAACGGCCGACAGCAGCGCATCGTCCGGCGCATCAAGCCGGGTGAGGGTGATGGCCTGCATCCGGCTGGCAAGATCCGCCAGCGTCAGACCCCAGTCGCGCACTGGCGTCGCGGCGGTCACAAGCAGCGCCCCACCCTGGGCCCCAAGCAGGTTGTGCAGGTGAAACAGCGCCACTTCATCGGCGGGATCCGACAGGTGATCGGCATCCTCGACCACCACCGCGCCGTGATCGGCAAGGCCCGGCAGGGGCCGGGTGTGCAGACCTGCGGCAGGCAGGATCACGGCCCGCGCCGCAGCCGCCCAGACATGCGCCAGATGGGTCTTGCCGGCCCCCTCCGGCCCGACCAGCAGCATCCGCCCTCCCGGCCAGCCGCGCCAGCCGTCCAGCGCGGCAAGGGCCAGTGCATTCGCCGGCGAGACAAAGAAGTCTTCCCGCCCCAGCGCCGCGCGCACGGGCAGATCGAACGCCATTTGCCGGGTCACGGCCTGCCTTCATCCTCGCGCGCGGGACTGCGGCCTTCTACCCCCCGGTAAAGCAGACTGTCGCGGTAGCGCGTGATGCCAAAGCGGGTCAGCACGCCGATCATCGCCGCCACGGGCACGGCCACCAGCATGCCGACGAAGCCGAACAGGGCACCAAAGGCCGACAGGGCGAACAGCAGCCAGACCGGATGCAGGCCCACCGATCCGCCCACCAGCTTGGGCGACAGGATGTTGCCCTCGAAGAACTGCCCGATGGCGAAGATGGCGGCGACAAGGCCGATCGACATCCAGTCGCCCCAGAACTGGAACAGGGCAAGGCCGATGGCCAGCGCGCCGCCCACCAGCGAGCCGACATAGGGGATGAAGGTGATCGCCCCGGCAATCGCCCCCACGACCAGCCCGAACTGCAGCCCCGCCAGCATCAGCGCCACCGAATAGAAGGTACCCAGGATCAGGCAGACGCTGACCTGCCCGCGCACGAAACCTGCCAGAACGACGTCAATCTCGCGGGCGATCTGGCGCAGGGCGGGGGCATGGTCGCGCGGCAGCCAGCTGTCAACGCGCGCCACCATCTTGTCCCAGTCCAGCAGCAGGTAAAAGGCAACGACCGGCACGACGACAATGAAGACCACGACCGAAATAAGGTTCAGCGCCGATGTGACCAGCCCGTTCACCAAGGCCCCGCCGCGCGCGCCGATCGCCTCGCCGATCTGGGTCAGGGTCTGGCGCATCGTGCTGGTGCTGTCGCTCAGTTCCGGGAACCGTTCCAGAAGGAAGGTCTGCAATTGCCGGGTGATTTCGGGTGCGGCGGAAATCAGCGCGCTCAGCTGGCTGATCAGCGTCGGAATGACCGACAGGACCAGGGCCACGATCACCACCAGGGCCAGCAGGGAAATCACCACGGTCGCCGCAACCCGGCTCAGCCCCAGCCGCTGCAGCCGGTCTGCCACGGGGTCAAGGAAATAGGCAATCGCCCCGCCGACGATGAAGGGCAGGATCACATCGCCCAGAAGATAGAGCAGGGCGAAGAAGATGATCGCCGCAATGCCCCAGTATTTCAGCTGGTCCTGAACCGGTAAGGCCATCTGCACATATCCCCAAGCTGCCTTCCCCTTCTGGACGACCCGGCGGCAGCGGGCAAGGGGGCGCGCGGCCCAATCCGTGTGAAAGATATGTGAAGGCGGGCCCTGGACACGCCTTCAGGCGTGATCGGACAGGCGCCGGAGGCGCGGGGCAGGTGTTTGCATGCACCACGACCGGAAAGCATCGTGGCGGGTTTGTCCTGGTGGCAGGTTTCGGGTCTTTCCACTCCGGCCGCCCCGAATGCCATATGGCCCCGGACCTGTCCGTCATCCCTTGTCCTGGTGGATCTGGCCCGCGCCAAAGCAGCGATTGCCCCGAAAACGCCAGATACCACCCTGCCTGCACCTGCACGGCGCTCCTTGTCTTGCTGGATTTGGCCCGCGCCAAATCCAGCCCCTGCGCCAGCGGATGGCCCCTTGCCTTCGGGCTTGGCACACTCCGGCAAAGGCCCGGCGGACCTTCCACCGGCAGGTCCGCTGACCGGGCCGGGGATAAAGAAGCGGACGTTGCGCAGATCGGGCGGGGCCCGTCCCGCTGCCGTGCCGTGCGGTCCGGATCAGGTGGCTGGCGGGGACGGGGGCGTGTATGCAGATGGATCATCCCGCCACTTTGCCCATTCGTTGTCGAACTCCGGGTCAGGCAAGACCCAGATCGGCCAATGCGCAGGCCGGTTGTGCCGCTTTGGCAGCTTCACCGAACCATCTGCAAAGGCTGCGTTCACCTGTTCCTGCGTGATCCTTGCGTCTCCCAGATCAATGGATCGAAATGCCGCGCCGTGGAACGTCACGGCCCCAAACTCCGTCGCATCGTCCATGACCGCCTCAGTAAGGTCTGCCCATTCCATCCTGGCGAAGTCCAACTTTGCCCCCTTCATTCGCGCCGATCTCAAGGATGCTCCCGGCATCCGCGCGTCGTAAAGGTATGAGCCCTCCATCCGTGCTTCCTGCATGTCTGCCCCCCGCATACGTGCGAGAATGAGGTCTGCCCCTTCCATTCGCGACCGCCAAAGCAATGCACCATCCAATCGCGCGTCATAAAGCCATGCCCCATCCAGTCGCGCCTGCTGAAGGTTCGCTCCCTCCATCCGTATTCCCGTAAGATTCGCGCCTTCCACCCGACCCCCAGCAAGATTTGCGCCGCTGAACACTGCGTCCGAACGGTCGGGGCGACGGGCGGAAAGGTCGGCCCCTTGCAGGTTTGCGCCGCTCAGGTCCAACCGGTAGCCGTTGTATTGCCAGATTTGATCCTTCCAGCTTTGCAGCTCTACACGGAATGCTGAAAGCGCTTGTGTCGTCACCGGTGCTTTATCCGGCTGTTCGGGCGAGCCGGGGCAGGGGATGTCAAAGGGCCAGACCGTTGTTTCGCCGGGCGGGTCTGGCCAGGCTGCCTCCACTTTGCGCTGCTCAATGGTTCGCCGTCCCAGCACCCGAAGGGCAAGCAGAACATCGACCCGCGGCACCTCAAGTTGCTGTGCCCATGCCTGAAGCCCATTGATCGACGTCACCCATTCAAAGGACTCAGGGTCAAGTTCGTATCTTTCCATGAACTGTTCTGCGGACAATTCGGAACCGTCCATGCCGCCCTCAGACTCGCGGTCCCAAAGCTGTCGCAAACTGTCCTTTGGCTTTCTGGCATTCGAGTTCTCTCGCACATAGGCGCAGAGAATCTCCATCACCCGCACATGATCGCGGCCGCGGTCATGCGTGGTGGAAGCCTGCGCGATGCGTTCCAGCGACAGGATCGCGCCGATGCGCACTTCGATGTTGGGCAGGGTTTCTTCGGTGGTCACCGTTTTGCCCGCATCATCTTTGCTGCGTTGCTTCACCGTCTTTTCCGCCCCCAGCATCTCGACGGCGGTGTTGATCCGGTCGGTGATATGGCTTTCCCTCTGGTAACCCACCATCTGATACTTCAGCCATGTGCCCCAGATCACAAACGGCGCGGCCAGCAGGGCCGCCAGCAGGGCACCAAAGCCAAGGCTGGACTGGCCCGCAGGCGATGCCCCCGGTTTCGGATAGATCGCCTGCCACAGGCCGACATAGGCTGCACAGATCGTCAGAATGAACAGGCCCAGCCACAGCGGTCCCAGCAGAATTGTCACGGCGCGCCCTTTTTCGGGAATGTCGTCCCGGATCGGGCGGGCCTGGGGCCTGCCCGTCTGCGTCAGCACCCCGTAAACCAGCCCCGTCGCCAGCAGCAGCCCAAGCAGGGTCATGCCAGGCCAGAGGTATTCCGGGGCAATCGGCAGGATGATTACTGTCTGGTCCATCGAGTCACCCGTCACCATTGCAGCGAAACCTTGCCATCCCGCGCGTCCCCGGAAAAGGGACAACTGTGCCCGGGTCTTGGCAGGGTGCTGAAAGCGTGTCTTCCGCATCGGCTGCCTGAGCGCAAAGCGGGAAACACCTGCCTGCGCGCGCCTTGCGCATCCCGGCAGGGACCATCGCCCCTGCAACGGCGCCACGCAGGGATCAGGACCAGACGGGGGCAGAAGCCCCCGGCCAGCGCCCGACCCGCCCCCGGCGGGCGCTTCGTCCCCGCCGGGTCGGGCGCTGGCCTTCTGCTGGTCCCGGACCTGCCGATCTGCGGGGCACCGTCCCGCTCGGGCGGGGAAACGCGATGCGTTTCCCGATCCCGCCCGGACGGGCGTTCTCGCGGATGACCGGTCTCTCTGGCAGGGGCCATCGCCCCTGCCACCGCGCCAGGATCATCCTTGTCCAGCCGGGGGCCATAGCCCCCGGCCAGCGCCCGCCCCGCCCTCGGCGGGCGCTTTGCACCCGCCGGGTCGGGCGCTGGCCTCTGCTGTTCCCGGGTCTAGCTGTCTGCAGGGGACCGTCGCGTACGGGCGGGGGAAATGCGGGTCGCGTTTCCCCCGCCCGAAGGGGCGAAAGCACTGCCCCCACGCCTCTGGCAGGGGCCGTCGCCCCTGCCACAGCGCCACGCTGCCCCTTGACCAGCCGGGGGCCAAAGCCCCCGGCCAGCGCCCGCCCCGCC
>JADCEF010000073.1 GCA_020250445.1 Rhodobacter sp. | reverse complement strand
GCCACAGGATCGAGAACATGTTCGCCCGATTGAAGGACTGGCGCCGTATCGCAACCCGCTACGACCGCTGCCCGATCCTGTTCCTCTCGGCATGCGCTCTCGCCGCAACAGTCATGTATTGGTTGTGAGCCCTGACCCTAATCTCGCTTCGTATCTCCTTCGACACGGGTTATTCTGATCGTTGGTTTTCCACTGTTGCTGCGATACGCAGTGAAGCCAAAGAGGGGAGATCTTGGGAAGAAACGTCTTCGTTCTGCGTCCTAGAGTCGGTCAAGACAGCGGATGCGCTTGCATCTTCTGTATACGCCCGATCCAAATTCGACGTGGGCCGAGATACACTTCTGGTTGGGAACGCAACGCATAATACGTATGCGACGCGTGGTAAAATCGACTTCCCGGTCACCCTTGCAAGCTTCTTCCCGAGGAACGCCTTGGGTCTCGCACTCGGCGGCTAAGAACTCTTGATGTGGGCAGACGGGCACCTTCAGTGCTTGTGCTGCCCACATCACCATATTCAAACGAACGCGCTGGCCAGTGGTCCTTTCGACTTCTTCGTCGGCTTTGGGTTCTTGCGTAGGCTAAGCTTGACAATCACACGTTCAAGCGCGTCGCAGGACTGGTCCGACCCGATGTCGTGCGCATTAAAGTTAAAGAACTTATCAGACCGAACGGGATTTATTCGTACACTATGCATCCGCATCAGACGCAGGGAATGAGGACTGGATTGAGGCCCTGACCACTTTTTCCGTTTTCCGATATCCCGATACCATGATCCGAAACCCTGCATGGATGACCTTCTACCGGTCGTTCCCTGACGGAACCGGCCCGCCCCCCGCCCGCCCTTCCCCATGGCGCACCCCCGCCCGCTTTGCTAGCCAAGGCGGATGACACGGCATCCCGCACTCCTGATCCTTGTCCTCTGGGCGGCGGGCCTTGGGGCGGCGGCGCAGTTTGGCAAGATCAGCGTGATCTTTGATCTGCTGGTGGCGGATTATGGCGCGCCGGGGCGCGTTGCCTTCATGGTGTCCATCGTAGGGCTGGTCGGGCTGGTCTTTGGCACCACGGCGGGCATTTTCGGGCAGCGGATCGGGCTGCGCCGGGTGCTGCTGGGGGCGCTGCTGCTGGGGGCGGCGCTGTCGGCGTGTCAGGCGTTGCTGCCGCCCTATCCGGTGATGATGGCCAGCCGCATTCTGGAAGGCGCATCGCATCTGGGCATTGTCGTGGCAGGCCCGGTGCTGATCGCGCAGACCGCGCCGCAGCGGCATCAGGGGCTGGCGATGACGCTGTGGTCCAGCTTCTTTGGCCTGTCCTTTGCCGGGCTGGCGGTGATCGGGCCGTGGCTGGCGGACTGGCAGGGGGTAAGGGCGCTGTTTCTGGCGCATTCCGGGTATATGCTGGCGATTGCGGCGGTGCTGGCCGTGCTGCTGCCGCGCCTTGCCCCGGCGGCCCTGCCGCCTTTGACGCTGGCCGGTGTGATCCGCCAGCACGGCACCATCTACCGCTCACCCCGCATGGCCGCCCCGGCGATGGGCTTTTTGTTTTACACCATCCTGTATGTCGCGCTGCTGACGCTGCTGCCGCCGATGCTGGGGGCAGACCGGACGCTGGCGGCCACGGCCATGCCGCTGGTCAGCATCGGCGTATCGCTGACGCTGGGGGTCTGGCTGCTGCACCGCCTCAGTGCGGTCCATCTGGTGCAGGCGGGGTTTGCGCTGGCGCTGCTTGCGTCTGTCGGGATGGGGCTGTGCTGGCAGATGCCGGTGCCGCGCCTGACGGCGGTGCTGCTGCTGGCGGCGGCGCTGGGGATCGTGCAGGGCGCATCGTTTGCGGCGATCCCGCAGCTGAACGCGGGCGAGGGTGAGCGGTCGCTGGCGGCGGGGGCGGTGGCGCAACTGGGCAATCTGGGCACCACCACCGGCACGCCACTGCTTGCAGCGCTGATTGCCGGGTTTGGCGCGGCGGGTGTGGTGGGCTTTGCCGTGCCGCTGTGCCTTGGCGGGATCGTCCTGCACAGCCTTCAGGCAAGGCGTCGCCGGCGCGGCTGATGCCGCCGTGGGCATCTGCCCATAAACTTGCCTTCGTTCATTCTTTGTTCACATATTCCGGTTGGAGACTCAGACGCGCTGGCCTATGTGTTGCCCTTGGGATCATGGGGGCTGGGCATGGCCGAGCAGAAATTCATCGAAGTGCGCGGCGCGCGCGAACACAATCTGAAAAGCGTGGACGTCAGCATCCCGCGGGATCAGCTGGTGGTGATCACCGGCCTGTCCGGCTCTGGCAAGTCCAGCCTGGCCTTCGATACGATCTATGCCGAAGGGCAGCGTAGGTATGTGGAATCGCTGTCCGCCTATGCCCGGCAGTTCCTGGACATGATGGGCAAGCCCGATGTCGACCATATCTCGGGCCTGTCGCCCGCCATTTCCATCGAACAGAAGACCACCTCGAAAAACCCCCGGTCCACCGTCGGTACGGTGACCGAGATCTATGATTACATGCGGCTTTTGTTCGCCCGCGTCGGCACGCCGTTTTCGCCCGCCACCGGCCTGCCGATCACCGCGCAGCAGGTGCAGGACATGGTTGATGCCGTGATGGCGATGCCCGAAGGCACCCGCGCCTATCTGCTGGCCCCGATTATCCGCGACCGCAAGGGTGAATACCGCAAGGAATTCCTCGATCTGCGCAAGCAGGGCTTTCAGCGCGTCAAGGTGGACGGCACCTTCCACGAGCTGGAAGACGCGCCCGCGCTGGACAAGAAGCTGCGCCATGACATCGATGTGGTCGTGGACCGGATCATCGTGAAGGACGGCATCCAGACCCGGCTTGCCGACAGCTTCCGCACCGCGCTGGACCTGGCCGATGGCATCGCCATTCTGGAAACCGCCCCGGCCGAGGGCGAGGGCGAGCCAGTGCGCACCACCTTCTCGGAAAAATTCGCCTGCCCGGTCAGCGGATTCACCATCCCGGAAATCGAGCCGCGCCTGTTTTCCTTCAACGCGCCCTTCGGGGCCTGCCCGGTCTGTGACGGGCTGGGGGTGGAGCTGTTCTTTGACGAACGCCTTGTGGTGCCGGATCAGGAGCTGACACTGGGGCAGGGCGCGCTGGCCCCCTGGGCCAAGTCGAAATCGCCCTATTTCCTGCAGACCATTGAGGCGCTGTCGAAACATTACGCCTTCGACCGCAAGAAGAAGTGGAAGGATCTGCCCGCCCATGTCCATCAGGTCTTCCTGTTCGGATCGGGGGAAGAGGAAATCCTGTTCCGCTACGACGAGGGCGGGCGCATCTATCAGGTCAGCCGTGTCTTTGAGGGCGTCATTCCCAATATGGAACGCCGCTACCGCGAAACCGATTCCGCCTGGGTGCGCGAAGAGTTCGAGCGCTACCAGAACAACCGCCCCTGCGGCGCCTGCCATGGCTTTCGTCTGAAGCCCGAGGCGCTGGCGGTCAAGATCGCCGGGCTGCATGTGGGACAGGTGGTGCAGATGTCGATCGCCGAGGCCCATGCCTGGATCAGCACGGTGCCCGATACCCTGGGGCCGCAGAAGAACGAGATTGCCCGCGCCATCCTGAAGGAAATCCGCGAGCGTCTGGGCTTTCTGGTGAATGTCGGGCTGAACTATCTGACGCTGGCGCGCAGTGCCGGCACGCTGTCGGGCGGGGAATCGCAGCGCATCCGGCTGGCCAGCCAGATCGGCTCGGGTCTGACCGGCGTGCTTTATGTGCTGGACGAGCCGTCGATCGGCCTGCACCAGCGCGACAACGGCCGGCTGCTGACCACGCTGAAGAACCTGCGCGACCAGGGCAATACCGTTCTGGTCGTGGAACATGACGAGGATGCGATCCGCGAGGCGGACTACGTCTTTGACATGGGGCCGGGCGCGGGTGTGCATGGCGGGCAGGTGGTCAGTCACGGCACGCCAGCGCAGGTGGCGGCCGATCCTGCCAGCCTGACCGGCCAGTACCTGTCGGGTGCGCGCGAGATTGCCGTTCCCCGCACCCGCCGCAAGGGCAGCGGCAAGAAGGTGACGGTGGTGGGGGCCACCGGCAACAACCTGCAGAACGTCACCGCCGATTTCCCGCTGGGCAAGTTCGTCTGCGTCACCGGTGTTTCGGGGGGCGGAAAATCCTCCTTGACCATCGAAACGCTGTTCAAGACCGCCGCCACGCGCCTGAACGGGGCGCGCGAAACCCCCGCACCTTGCGAAACCATCAAGGGCTTTGAACATCTGGACAAGGTCATCGACATCGACCAGCGCGCCATCGGCCGCACGCCGCGTTCAAACCCGGCGACCTATACCGGGGCCTTCACCCCGATCCGCGACTGGTTCGCGGGCCTGCCCGAGGCCAAGGCGCGCGGCTATCAGCCGGGGCGCTTCAGCTTCAACGTCAAGGGCGGGCGCTGCGAGGCCTGCCAGGGCGATGGTCTGATCAAGATCGAGATGCATTTCCTGCCCGATGTCTATGTCACCTGCGAAACCTGCAAAGGGGCACGCTACAACCGAGAAACACTGGAAATAAAATTCAAGAACAAAAGCATAGCTGATGTTCTTGACATGACAGTTGAAGATGCGCAGGGCTTTTTTCAGGCCGTGCCCGCCATTCGCGAAAAGATGGATGCGCTGGTGCAGGTCGGCCTTGGCTATATCAAGGTGGGCCAGCAGGCGACGACGCTGTCGGGCGGCGAGGCGCAGCGGGTGAAACTGTCAAAAGAGCTGAGCCGCCGTGCCACGGGGCGCACCCTGTATATCCTAGACGAACCCACCACGGGGCTGCATTTCGAGGATGTGCGCAAGCTGCTGGATGTGCTGCACGAACTGGTCGAACAGGGCAACACCGTGGTTGTGATCGAACACAACCTTGATGTCATCAAGACGGCGGACTGGATCATCGATATCGGCCCCGAGGGCGGCGATGGCGGTGGCCGGATCGTGGCCACCGGAACCCCGGAAGATGTCGCAAGGGTTGAGGCCAGCCATACCGGCCGCTATCTTGCACAAATGCTGAAACCGGGGCGCATGGCGGCGGAATAGCGAAACGGGCTGGCGCAGCCGCGCCGGGTCTGCAACCGTCTTTCCCGGCGGACAAGGTCGGGGCGCAGGGCATGGCGGGGCCGGAATCGGACAGGCGGCGGCGCAGCGGGTGGCTGGCGCGTTCTGTGCAGGCAGTGGTGGTGTTGCCGTTTCTTGCCGTGCTGGGCATGGCGCTGTGGTTCCAGTTTTCCGGCCCCCTGCGCGCTGTGCTGCTTGGGGGCCTTGGCCTGGTGCTGCTTGGTCTGGGCGGCCTGTGGTTGTGCGGGCAGGGGCGGATGGTCTGGCTCGGGTCTGGCGCAATCCTGATCGCGGCCCTTGCCTGGTGGTCAACGATCCGGCCCAGCAATGACGGTATCTGGCAGCCCGACGTTGCCCATGGGGTAACGGCAGAGATCACGGGCACCCGCATTACGTTGCACAACGTCCGCAATTTCTCATGGGTCAGCGACAGGGATTACGTCCCGCCGCCCGTCTGGGAAACGCGCAGCTATGATCTTGATGACCTGACGGGTGCTGATCTGTTTACCTCGGTCTGGGGTGATCCGGGCATTGCCCATGTGATGATCAGCTTCGGCTTTGCCGATGGCCGGCATGTGGTGTTTTCTGCGGAAACGCGCAAGCGGGTGGGGCAGGTCTATTCCCCCTTTGGCGGGTTCTTCCGCCTTTATACCCTGGTGCTGATTGCCGCAGATGAACGCGATGTCATCGGCTGGCGCACCGATGCCCGGCAGAACCCGCCAGAGACCGTTTCAATCTTTCCGCTGGCGCTTGATGCCGCTCAGCGCCGCGCGCTGTTCCTGCAATTTCTGGACATGGGCAATGATCTGGCGGAAAACCCCCGGTTCTACAACACCGCCACGGCCAATTGCACGACGGTGCCGTGGAAACTGGCACGCATGGTTGACCCGCGCCTGCCGCTGGACTGGCGCATCCTGCTGTCGGCGCATCTGCCGGACTACCTGCATGGCCTGGGGGTCATCCGCCCCGGCACCCCGCTGGATCAGGTGCTGGCCCAGGCCCGGCTGCGCCCCTTTGGCCCGGTCAGCGATGACAGCATCAGCTTTTCCCGCCGCCTGCGCGCCGGGGTGCCAGTGGCCGCGCCGTGACACCCCGTTCCGGTCAGTCCATCGGGCGGAAGTTCAGGCTTGCGCCTTCCTTGATGCCGCTGGGCCAGCGCGAAGTGACGGTCTTGGTCCGCGTATAAAAGCGGAAGCTGTCCGGCCCGTGCTGGTTCAGGTCGCCGAAGGCTGATTTTTTCCAGCCGCCAAAGGTGTGATAGGCCAGCGGCACCGGAATGGGCACGTTGATGCCGATCATGCCGATGTTGACGCGGTGGGCAAAGTCGCGCGCCGTATCGCCGTCGCGGGTGAAGATCGCGGTGCCGTTGCCGTATTCGTGGTCCATCGCCAGGCCCAGCGCCTCTTCATAGGTCTTGGCGCGGACGGTGGACAGGACCGGCCCCGGTCAATAGGGCGCTCGACCGTTGGGCAGGCGGAAGTTCTGCAACGTTCCGGGGCAATTGTCATAAATTGCGCGCCGGACCGGCTGCAGGGTCAGCCCCAGCTCTGCCGCCATGCGCGACAGAAAAGCTGTTGAATCAAGCGGGATCACGGCTGCAAAGCTGGGCGACGGCGGGCCAGCGAACATGCGGGGAATCTGCGGCCAGTCAGTCGTCATGACATAGGCGTAGTGTTGGCTGGGATAGCCGGGCAGCGTTGGAAGACCGTCACCAAGGACAATGCCATTGCGCGCATCAAGAACCACGGCATTCGAGGGTGCCTTCGCCTTGGCGCCCACGGGATCGAAAACATAGTCCTGAACATAAAGACCGTCAAACCGACCTTTCGGTATCTGCGCCGGATCGGTTCCCGGCACCGCGTTGCGCTGGCCTTGCCGCAATCGATAGCCCGAGACCAAATCGATGACCTCTCCTTTGGTATTCCGCAGGCGGTGGTCGATTATGGGCCAGCCGTCTGCCGAGTAGCCCACCACGAAGATGTCATCCGGGTTGCCCGCACGCTGCCGCGCCGCAGCAATCATGCGGGCCGGACGTCCGTGATAGTGGAACATGCCGCTGGGCTGAACATGGCCGCGCACCTCGTCAGGCATGCCGACAATTGCGCGGACGCGCGGGTCGTTAACCTCGTACTCCCAGCCGGTGCATGCCCGATCAAACGGGTTTTCCGGGTCGGCAGCCCCCCCGCTGTACCATGGACCGGATGGGTCAATGATCACGCCGTCGATTGCTACGCCGAACGGGATCATGTTCAACGCCCAATCCGGGCCGGCACCGGGCAATTCCCCCATAAGACCCCGATCGGGGCCGCGCAATCCGAAGCCGTCCATGCCCAGCGCGATTGTTGTGTCGATGCGGAAAGGATTGTGATCGTTGGGGAAAGCTCCATAAAGGTCAAATCCCCCAGCATCCGCCGGGTTGGGCGCGGCGACCCCTTCGAAGACGCGCATTTTAGCGTCGCCCGTGACCTCTGTTTCGGTCTCCAGCCTGGTCTCATGCGCTGATCCGGCAGCGCCGCAGGCAAGCACAAGAATCGTCAAAACCGTGAAGGCGTGCAGACGCATGACATTCTCCTTATTGATCCTGTCAGTTTAACGGTCTGGCCTGCGCGTTCCGTCGCTGAGGTCTGCCTGTTTTACGCCGCTGCAAGCTTTCGCTGTCGCGAGCCCTTGCTGCCTGCCACGGGAATGGCGCGAGCGGCACCATCCAGCCTTGTTCCGTCGGGCTGACGGAAGGGCGCAGCCTTGGATCGGCAAGGCAGGTTGGCTTGCGGCCGCGCTGGCAAGACCATTTCCGTCGGTTCTTGCCAGGATTGCCCCCTTCTGTCAGTCCATCGGGCGGAAGTTCAGGCTTGCGCCTTCCTTGATGCCGCTGGGCCAGCGCGAAGTGACGGTCTTGGTCCGCGTATAGAAGCGGAAGCTGTCCGGCCCGTGCTGGTTCAGGTCGCCAAAGGCTGATTTTTTCCAGCCGCCGAAGGTGTGATAGGCCAGCGGCACCGGAATGGGCACGTTGATGCCGATCATCCCGATGTTGATGCGGTGGGCAAAGTCGCGCGCCGTATCGCCGTCGCGGGTGAAAATCGCGGTGCCGTTGCCGTATTCGTGATCCATGGCACAGGCCAGCGCCTCTTCATAGGTCCTGGCGCGGACGGTGGACAGAACGGGGCCGAAAATCTCTTTGCGGTAGATGTCCATGTCGCGCGTGACATGGTCGAACAGGTGCGGACCCACGAAGAAGCCGTCTTCATACCCCTGCAGCTTGAAGCCCCGCCCGTCGACCACCAGCTTCGCGCCCTGGGCCACGCCGGTTTCGACCAGCCGCAGGATGTTCGCCTTGGCCGCCGCCGTCACCACCGGGCCATAGTCCACGTCATTGCCTGCCGTATAGGGGCCCACTTTCAGCTTTTCGATGCGCGGGATCAGCCGTTCGATCAGCGCATCCGCCGTGGCCTCGCCCACCGGCACGGCAACCGAAATCGCCATGCAGCGTTCGCCGGCCGCGCCATAGCCCGCGCCCACCAGCGCGTCGGCGGCCTGATCAAGGTCAGCGTCCGGCATGATGATCATGTGGTTCTTGGCCCCGCCAAAGCACTGCACGCGCTTGCCGTTGGAACAGCCGCGCCCGTAGATGTATTCGGCAATCGGGGTTGAGCCGACAAAGCCGATGGCGGCGATGGCCGGGTTGTCGAGGATGGCATCGACCGCGTCCTTGTCGCCGTTCACCACCTGCAACACGCCGTCGGGCAGGCCCGCTTCCTGCATCAGTTCCGCCAGCATCAGCGGGACCGAAGGATCACGCTCGCTGGGCTTGAGGATAAAGGCATTGCCGCAAACCAGGGCGGGGCCCATCTTCCACATCGGGATCATGGCGGGAAAGTTGAACGGGGTGATCCCGGCGGCCACGCCCAGGGGCTGGCGCAGGGAATACATGTCGATGCCGGGACCGGCGCTGTCGGTGAATTCGCCCTTCAGCATCTGCGGCGCGCCGATGCAGTATTCGATCACTTCCAGGCCGCGCTGGATATCGCCCCTCGCGTCCGGAAGGGTCTTGCCGTGTTCGCGGCTCAGCGCCTGGGCCAGCTTGTCCATGTCGCGGTTCAGAAGGCGGACAAACTCCATCATCACCCGCGCCCGGCGCTGCGGGTTGGTGGCCCCCCAGGTGACCTGCGCCCTGGCGGCTGCGGACACGGCATGGTCCAGCTCGTCCTTTGACGCCAGCGGCACGCGGGCCTGCACCTCGCCCGTGGCGGGGTTGAACACATCGGCAAATCGTCCCGAGGTGCCCTTCACATGTGCGCCGTTGATCCAGTGGGTAAGGTCCTGCATCCGATCCTCCGGTAAAATGCCTGTCCGCAGGATAGGCTTGCGGAAATGCGCGGGAAAGAGGCAAGATTTCAAAAGCGTTTTGCAGTTTTGCAGGGGTGGCATGCCTGACTGGGACGATCTGCGCGTGTTTCTGGCGGTGGTCCGTACGGAAAGCCTGTCGGCTGCGGGCAGGGCGCTGCGCCTTGACCCGGCAACGGTGGGCCGGCGGATTGTCAAGCTGGAAGGGGCGCTTGGCGCGCGGCTGTTTGTCAAGGGCCCGCAGGGCTATGCCGCGACCGAGGCGGGGCTGCGCCTGCTGCCCCATGCCGAAGCCGCCGAACAGGCGCTGCAGGCCGCCGCCGATGACCTGCGCGGCGGCGGCGGGGCAGGGGGATTGTCGGGGCAGGTCCGCATCGGCGCGCCGGACGGCTGCGCCAACTACCTGCTGCCCCGGATTGTCGCGGCGATCTGTGATGACAACCCCGGGCTGGAGGTGCAGATCGTGGCGCTGCCGCGCGTCATCAACCTGTCGAGGCGCGAGGCGGATATGGTGATTGCGGTCTCGCCGCCCACGGCCGGTCGCCTGACCGTGCAGCGATTGACCGACTATCACCTGCACCTGGCGGCCAGCCGCGCCTATCTGGACCGCCATGGCACCCCGCAGCGGCGCGCGGACCTGACCGGGCACCGCATTGTCGGCTATATCCCCGACATGATCTTTGACAAGGAACTGGATTACCTGGCCGAAATCGGGGTGTCCGAGGTGCGGCTTGCGTCGAATTCCGTGCCCGTGCAACTGAACTGGCTGCGCCACGGGGCAGGGATCGGGATGGTGCATGATTTCGCCATGCCCTTTGCCCCGGAACTGGTCAAGGTTCTGCCCGCAGAGGTCAGCCTGACGCGCGCCTTCTGGCTGATCCGCCATGCCGACGACCGCCGGATCGACCGGATGAACCGCTTCGCCGATCTGCTGGCCCAGGGTCTGCGGCGCGAAGTGTTGCGTCTGGAAGCGATGACTTGACAGAAAGTTGCGCGGGGCGGACGCTGGCTGGATCAAGATGGAGGATGACATGCTGGTTCAACAGATCCTGACATCGAAAGCCGCAGGGGGTGTGGTCACGGTTCCGCCCTCGGCGACGCTTGCCGAAGCGGTGGCGGTTCTGGCCGGGCACCGCATCGGTGCCGTGGTTGTATCCGAAGACGGGGCCGGGGTTGCGGGCATCCTGTCAGAGCGGGACGTGGTGCGCGAACTGGCCCGCCACGGCCCGTCCTGCATGGCCTTTTCGGTCGCGCGCGTCATGACGGCCAGGATCGTCATCTGCGCGCCGGGCGATCCGGTGACCGATGTGATGCAGAAGATGACCGACGGGCGCTTTCGTCACCTGCCGGTGATGGAGGGCCAGCGGATGACCGGGCTGATCTCCATCGGGGATGCCGTCAAGGCCCGCCTGTCCGAACTTTCGATGGAAAAGGACGCCCTGGAAGGCATGATCAAGGGCTTCTGAGCATCCTGCTGTCCGGTTTGCTTTGCCGCTTGCATTGCCCTGCGCCCTATTGTTGCCTGTGCGCGGGCAGGCAAGGGGGGCGTCATGCGCATCGGTCTTTACCCGGGAACCTTCGATCCGGTGACGCTGGGTCACACCGATATCATCCAGCGCGCCATGGTTCTGGTGGACCGTCTGGTGATCGGCGTTGCCATCAACCGCGACAAAGGTCCGCTGTTCAGCCTCGAAGAACGGGTCGCCATGGTCAAGGCCGAATCCGAGGCCATCCTTGCCAGGACGGGGGGCGAGATTGTCGTCCATCCCTTTGAAAACCTGCTGATCGACTGCGCCCGCGATGTCGGTGCCACGATCATCGTCCGGGGCCTGCGTGCGGTTGCCGACTTCGAATATGAATTCCAGATGGTCGGTATGAACCGTGCCTTGGACAGCAGCATCGAGACCGTCTTCCTGATGGCCGACGCCCGCCGTCAGGCGATTGCCTCGAAGCTGGTGAAGGAAATCGCGCGGCTGGGGGGGGATGTCTCTAATTTCGTGCCGCCGACGGTCTGCACCGCGTTGATGGCCAAATTCGCCTGATGCCTCGGCCAGGTGTGCCGGGTGGCTTGCCCCCGAAGCGGGCGTTCATGTGCCCAAAGCCGCCTTGCGCCAACGCATCACCGGCGGCGGGGAATAGGCCCCATTCTTCCCCGAAGCAGACAATCCCTGCTCCCTGACCTGCGCGCGGGCGGGACCGTGAAAATCAGGCGCGGCGACTTCGGGAGAGTCAAACGCAAGGCGTTGCCTGATCGCGGCACCGTCGCGTCCCGGGCCGGTCTGGTCTGACAGCGCCGGATGCATGACAGAGCTGGCGCGCGCTTGACCCGGCTCCCCCCGGTTTAGCCGCCTGTCTTGGTTGAGGCGTCAGGGATTTCGCGCATGTCCTGCACCGCCTTCCTGATTTCGGCCGGGATCATCCCGGTTGACGCAAGCGCATCTTCATAAGCTGCCATTCAGGCGGACAAGCCGGGCCCGGACAGATTCACCGCCAGGCGCACACCCGTAACAGGCTGCTGAAAAAGTGCCGCCCGTCTGAGCCGCTGGCTGGAAAACAGGAAGGTCTTGCGCACGCGCCCTGCGCGGTGTGGCCGGTGCCATCGCCCCGGTCCTGCGCCGCGCGTGCAGCGCGCCCGACGGGGGCAAAACCCCCGGCCAGCGCCTGGCCCGCCCCGGCGGGCGCTGGCCTGCGCAATACTTTCGGGGACGGCCCTCATGGGGCCGCGGTCCCTGACCGGGCGGGGAAACGCGATGCGTTTCTTTGTCCGCCCGGAATGGCACGCCGCCTTTGCGGCGCATCAGGATGATCTTCCTGTCCGGCAAGCGGCGGGGCGTCTTTCCCGGCACCCCGAAACTGGTGGCCTGCCGCATGACCCAACAGGGCAGATGCCGTTCCGCCGTCTTCGGTCCTGAAGGCGGCCGGCATGAACGGCCGCCAGAGATGCACCTGCAGCCATCCGCATTCCAGGCCTGGCCCCGAAACGCCGCTGCCCCACAGGCTGCCCGTCAGATCAGCTTGCCCATCACCACGGCGGTATCGGCCATGCGGTTGGAAAAGCCCCATTCGTTGTCATACCAGGACAGCACCCGCACCATCGTGCCTTCCATGACCTTGGTCTGGTCCATGTGAAAGATCGAAGAATGCGGGTCATGGTTGAAGTCGCAGGAGACATTCGGCCGGTCTGTATAGCCCAGAATGCCTTTGAGCCGCCCTTCCGCCGCCGCCCGGATCGCCGCGTTCACCTCCTCGACCGAGGTCGGGCGCGATGCCTCGAACACCAGATCCACGACCGAGACATTGGGCGTGGGCACGCGGATCGCCACCCCGTCCAGCTTGCCCTTCAACTCGGGCAGCACCAGCCCCACCGCCTTGGCCGCCCCGGTCGATGTCGGGATCATGCTGAGCGCGGCAGCGCGGGCGCGGTACAGGTCCTTGTGCATCGTGTCCAGCGTCGGCTGGTCGCCGGTATAGCTGTGGATCGTGGTCATGAAGCCGCGCGTGATCCCGATGGCATCGTCGAGCACCTGCGCCACCGGTGACAGGCAGTTCGTGGTGCAGGATGCGTTGGACACCACCAGATCATCCCTGGTCAGCGTGGTGTGGTTCACGCCGTAGACAATCGTCTTGTCCGCCCCCGCCGACGGGGCCGAGACCAGAACGCGGCTTGCCCCGTTTTCCAGATGCACCTTGGCCTTTTCGCGGTCGGTGAAGATGCCCGTGCATTCCATCACGATATCGACATGGGCCCAGGGCAGGTCCGCCGGGTTCTTGATGGCCGTCACCTCCATCGGGCCGCGCCCGGCGTCAATCGTGGTGGCCGTGGTTGTGACCGTGCCGGGAAAGCGGCCATGCACGGAATCAAAGCGCAAGAGATGTGCGTTGGTTTCCACCGGACCCAGATCGTTGATCGCAACCACCTCGATATCGGTCCGCCCCGATTCGATGATGGCGCGCAGCACGTTCCGCCCGATCCGGCCAAAGCCGTTGATTGCCACCTTGACTGTCATCTCTTTCTCCTTGCTGGCCCGCGCCGCCTGTTCAGGCAGCCGTGGGCATGGGTTTCCTTGCGCCAACACAGACGGGCGCGGGTTGAAATTCGGCGGACCGCGCTGACCATAACGCCGCCAGGCGCGGGTTTCCACGGCCCGCCGTGTTTTTTTGGCCCCCTGTGGCCCGGCCCGCGCCCCTGTCAGCACAAAGGTGCTCCGCCCCCCGGTACAACGGGCTTGCGGCTTATCGGCGTGCTTGCCCGCGATACCCTGCCAGGGTGCTGAAAACGTGAAGATCGCATCGATCGCTGGCTGGAAAACAGGAAACTCTTGCGCAAGTGCGCCTCGCGCATTCGGGCAGGGGCCATCGCCCCTGCCACAGCGCCAGGCTGCCCCTTGGCCAGTACCCGCCCCTGGCGGGTGCTTTGCACCTGCCGGGTCGGGCGCTTCGTCCCCGCTGGGGCGGGCGCTGGCCTTCTGCTGGTCCCGGGCCTGCCAGTCTACAGGGCAGCGTTCCGCACGGGCAGGGGAAACGCGGGTCGCGTGTCCTGATCCCGCCCGGAGGGCCAATCCCTGTCCCCGGACCGGAAAGAGTTTCCCGGCAGGCAAGCGGTCGGATTGCTGTTTCAGCACCCTGCTAGCGGTTGGCGCGCGCCATCAACCCCACGGCGGCAAGGCCGACCAGCATCACAAGGATCGCGGCAGGGGCCGCATCGCCCAGGTTTTCAAGGCTGGCCTTTTCATGCACGCGGGTGGCCAGCGTGTCGTAATTGAAGGGGCGCAGCAGCAGCGTGGCCGGCAGTTCCTTGACGCAGTCGACAAAAACCACCAGCAGGGCGGTGGCGACCGACCGTTGCATCAGCGGCAGGTACACGGCCTGCAAGGCCCCCCCGGCGCTGCGGCCCAGCGACCGTGCCGCCATGGGCAGGCTGGGCGAAACGCGCCCGAAGGCGGAATCCACCGCCCCCTGCGCAATCGCAAAAAAGCGCACGCAGTAGGCCAGCACAAGGGCGGCAGGGGTTCCGGTCAGGATCAGGCCCGGGTCATGGCCGGTGACCCGCAGCACCAGGTCCGCTATCCGCTGATCCAGGGCCGCAAGCGGAATAAGCAGGCCCACCGCCAGAACGGCGCCGGGGGCGGCATAGCCGATGGTCGTCACCGGCAAGAGCAGGCGCGGCAGGTGCCGGCCTGCCTGCCTGATGCCATAGACCACAAACAGCGCGGCAGACACCGTCAGGGCGGCGGCCACGCCACCCGAGACCAGCGTATTGGCCAGCGCCCGCCCCAACCCGGGGGAAACCCAGGCTTCGGGATTGCGCAGGGCGATGCCCAGGATCACCCCGACCGGCAGCAGAAAACCCAGCGAAAACGGCACCAGGCACAAAGCGGTCGCGCCCCAGGCCCGCAAGCCCCGCAGGCGGATCGGCACCACCGGCCGGGCCGCGCGCGAGGTCTGGTGAAACCGCAGGTTCCGCCGCCCTGCCCGTTCCACCGCAACCAGCCCCAGGATCATCACCAGCAGGACCAGCGAAAGCTGCGCCGCCCCGCCGGCATTGCCCCCCGAAAGCCAGACGGAGAAGATGCCCGTGGTCAGCGTCTGAACCCCGAAATAGCTGACAGTGCCGTAATCGTTCACCGTCTCCATCGCGGCCAGGGCCACACCGGCGGCAATGGCGGGGCGCGCCAGCGGCAGGCCCACCCGCACAAACAGCGCCCAGGGACCGCTGCCCAGGGCGCGGGCCACCTCGTA
This sequence comes from Rhodobacter sp., assembly GCA_020250445.1. Lineage (GTDB taxonomy): Bacteria > Pseudomonadota > Alphaproteobacteria > Rhodobacterales > Rhodobacteraceae > Aliitabrizicola. The sequence goes on along the minus strand of JADCEF010000073.1, from coordinate 80,167 downwards.
GGCGCAGCCCGACTGTTCGCGGAAGGCGGCGCGCGCCAGAAGATAGACATAAGGGTAAAGCGCCGCCGCCAGAACAAGAATGGCGGCAGGCACGGACCGCACCTGGGGAAACCAGTAGTCGCGGGCGGACTGCCACCCCATGGCGTGGCGCAAGGCACCCTGCACCGGCCCTGCATATTCCAGGAAATCCACCAGCGCATAGGCACCGATATAGGCCGGAATCGCCAAAGGCAGCAGCAGCGCATAATCCAGCAGGCGCGACAGCGGAAAGCGGTACATCGTCAGCAGCCAGGCGGCCCCGGTCCCGACAGCAGCGGTCAGCGCGCCGACCCCGATCATCAGGGTCAGGGTGTTGGACAGATAGCGCGGCAAGACGGTGGCCAGCAGATGCGGCCAGATGTTTTCCGCCGGGGTCGCCGCGATCCACAGCACCGCGCCGATCGGCATCAGCACGATGGCCGCAATCAGCAGCGCCCCCGCCGACCAGGGGTCAAGCCGGGGCAGCCGGGGCTTTGGCCGAAGTATCTGAGTGTTTTCGTTGGTCATCCCCTGGCGGACTTACAGAACCCCGTGCGCCCTGTCCAGACGCGCGGTCTGTCCGGTGCCGCGCCGTCAGGCCATGCCAAGCGCCGCCTTGTACATCTCCAGAACCGCTTCCTCCTCGGCGATGTCATCGGGCTTGCGCTTGCGCAGGGCGATGACCTTGCGCATGACCCTGGTGTCATAGCCGCGCCCCTTGGCTTCGGCGAAAAGTTCCTTTTCCTGTTCGGCGATGTCGCGCTTTTCGGCGGCCAGCGTTTCGGCGCGTTCGATGAACTGGCGCAGCTCGTCTGCTGTGACGCTGTAGGTGTCGGTCTTGTCGTTCATGGCTCGCCTCATCCGTTGGGTCGCCCCTTCCCTATCCTGCGGCGGTGCGGGGGTTCAAGGTCTTGCCAGACCGGCCATGCTCGGCTAGGGCCAAATCCGGGGTGCGCAATGGTACGGGGGCGGCATGGACTGGCTTATCTGGCTCGGGGCGGCTGTCTCGCTTGGCGGCGTTGCCGGCCTGCTGCGCTGTATCCAGCTGGCGCTGCGCGCGCGCAACTCCGGGCTGGACAGCGCGGCGATGCGTGCCCGTCTTCAGCGGATCGTCGCCTTCAACCTGGCGGCCCTGGGGGTTTCGGCGCTGGGGCTGATGCTGGTGGTGACGGGTATCATCCTGAACTGACCGCACGCATGTCCAGATCGTCAAGATGGCGGCCGTCGCGGATCAGATCATCGATCAGCGGGGCCACGGCCCAGAATTCCGGGGCCTGCGGCGCAAAGCGGCGCAGATCGGCGCGCAGCACCAGCAGCCCGCGGTCCTCCGCCCAGGCCATGGGTCCGCCCTGCCAGCGCGGAAAGCCATAACCTGCCAGAAGGATCGCATCGATATCGCTGGGGCGCTGCGCCAGTCCCTCGCCCAGGACTTTGGCCGCCTCATTGGCCAGGGCGCTGAGGCAGCGCAGGCGGATCTCGTCGCTGCCGATCCGCCGCGGGGTAATACCCTTGGCAGAGCGCAGTTCCTCAAGAAGGCCCAGCACCTCGGGATCCTCGCGCATCCCTTGGCCGTCATGCAGGTAGTAGCCGCGGCCCGACTCCTGTCCCAGCCGCCCGGCACTCACCAGCATATCGGCCAGGTCACCGCCGTAGCCGGGCCGACCGGCACGACTTTCGCGCTGGCGATGCGCCCAGGCGCGCTTCAGCCCCGCCAGGTCCAGCGCGCGGTAAGGGCCCATGGAAAAACCGAAATCCTGCAAGGCGGCATCCACCTGTGACGGCAAGGCCCCGTCTTCCACCAGCAGGTCTGCCGCTGTCTGCAGGGCGGCCATCACGCGGTTGCCCACCAGCCCCGCCGCCGCCCCGACCCGCACCGGCAGCTTGCCGATCTGGCGAAGCAGTGCTGCAAGGGTTGCCACAGCTTCGGCCCCCGTTTGCGCAGACACAGCAACTTCGGCCAGTCGCGTCTGCTCTACCGGGGGGCACAGATTCAGGCCCACCACATTCGCCGGGCGCAAGGTGGCCAGTGCCAGCTTTGCCGGATCAACCCATGAGACGGTGGTCACGATCACCGCTGTCTGGCGCAGAGCCTGCTCGAGTTTCCCCAGACTGGATGCCTTCAGCGCTTCGTCCTCGGGAAGCGCCTCGATCACCAGCTCGCAGCCTGCCAGCGCCGTGAGTTCCAAGGCGGACGACAGACGGTTCTGAGCCTGCGTCCGCGCCTCTTGGGAAAGCCTTCCGGTCGCCACAGCGCGGTCCAGCAGGGCCGACACGCGCCTTAGTCCCGCGTCCAGCGGACCGCTGCCCCTGACGACCGCCGTTACCCGAAGCCCGGCCTGAAGCAGCAAGGCCGCAATCGCGGCCCCGGTCACGCCCAGGCCGACGAGACCGACATGCGACACAGGATGGGCGCGCGCGTCGGCTTCGGGAAAGACGGCGGCCCTGCGTTCGGCGAAGAATGCCCGGCGCAGACCGGCAGATTCAGGACTGGCGGCAAGGTCTTCGAAGGCCGCACGCTCAAGCACGAGGCCACGGTCAAAGGGTAACAGCAGCGCCGCCTCGACACAGTCCACAATACGCCCCGGTGCAGGCAGCCGTCCGGCGATGCCCGCCCGGGCTGCCAGCACCTCTGCCCGGTACCGCACCGCATCGCGCAGCCCCTCTTGCCGGTCACGGGTGCGGACCGGTGGCTTGCGCCCGGCCGCAAGGTCGGCTGCCAGGGCCACGGCTGTCTGCTCCGGATGCTCGACCACCGCATCCACAAGACCGATGGCCAAAGCCTCCTGCGCCGACACGGGCTCTCCCGTCAGCATCAGGCGCAGCGCCGGCCCCGCCCCTGTCAATCTTGGTGTTCGCTGCGTCCCGCCCGCGCCGGGCAGCAGCCCAAGGGCGACTTCCGGCAGTCCCAGGCTCGCGCGCGGACCGGCCAGCCGCACATGCGCCGCAAGGGCAAGTTCCAGCCCGCCGCCAAGCGCCGGCCCCTCAATTGCCGCGACCACGGCCTTGCCCGAGGCTTCAATGCGGTTGCACAACTCGGGCAATCCGGGCACGCCCTGGGGAGCCGGGCGTCCGAACTCGCGGATATCCGCCCCGGCGGAAAAGTTTGCCCCGACGGCACAAAGCACAATGGCCCCAACCGACGGGTCGGCCTGCGCCGCCGCCAGCCCTTCGGCCAGGCCGACGCGCACCGCAGATCCAAGGGCATTCACAGGCGGCGAATCGACCGAAAGGATCATCACTGCCCCATTCCGTGTCTGCCGAACCGTCGCGGTCATCCTGCCTGCCTCCCCGCGCGCCAACCCAGTTCCGGCACGCCCCATCCCTTTTAAGGTATTGGCGCAGCTTGGCAACGCCCTGATGCGAGCAAGCAGGCTCTCCTGCAGGACTGCCCTGCCGGATCACCCTACAGGACCTGGCTGCCCAGGTCAGACGGGCATATTGTCAAACCCGGCTTCGATCGTGTCAACGTCCGGCTGCCCGGGCGGCGACAGATGCAGCGCGGCAACGGGCATCATATGCAACAGCGCATCAATCCCGGATTGCGGGGTGCGCGGCATATCCTGCGCCAGCGGGGCGCGGACATGCGTCAGACCCGCGTCCGGCTTCGGAGGGGTCATCACCGCGCCCTTATTCACGATGCGCAATTGCGGCAGAACGGCGTGTAGGGCAAGACATCCAGCCTTTCCTCGGAAATCGGATCGCCACAGGTGGCACAGATGCCGTAGTCGCCCGAAGCGATGCGACCCAAGGCGGCCTCGATCTGCCTGATCTCCTGCTGCCCGGAAAGCCCCATCCCTTCCAGAACCTCGTCAGATTCCCGTTCGGTCGCAAGATCCTCCCAGTCTTTCGACTGATGCGAATCAAGCTCTGCGTCGATCGTCGCAAGCCGCGCTTGAAGATCGCGAAGCCGCGTCTCCAGCTGGCTTTTGCGTTGGCTGATCGGGACCATGGAATCCTCCTTCATGTTGCCTGCTCAGGCTAGGCGGCAGACGGCACCCACGCCTTGATACAGGTCAAGTCCGGCCCTTGCAAAGCCGGGTCCGTGTTGGGCAATATCGCTGCGTACAGACGGCGAAAGGGCAGGACATGACCACTGCGGACTGGGCGCGCGGTTTTGCGGGCGGGCTGATGATCGGCAGTGCGGCGGCGGTCTTTCTGCTGGTCAACGGCAGGATCATGGGGGCGTCGGGGATTCTGGGGTCGCTGCTGGACGGATCGGACCGCCCGGGACGGGCAGAATCCATGGCGTTTCTCATCGGCCTTATCGGGTGTCCCGGCCTGCTGTCGCTGCTTGGCAATCCTGCGCAGACGCATCTGACGGGCAATCTGGCGGTGGTCGCCCTTGCCGGGCTTCTGGTGGGGCTGGGCACGCGCCTTGCGGGGGGCTGCACCTCGGGGCATGGGGTGTGCGGCATCTCGCGGCTTGCGCCGCGCAGCCTTGCCGCAACGGCGGTTTACCTTTTGTCCGGGGCCGCAACCCTGCTGATTGCGCGCCACCTGCTGGGGGTCATCTGATGGCCCGGCTTGCGGTCGCCCTTCTTGCCGGGGCCCTGTTCGGTGCCGGCCTGCTGATGTCGGGCATGACCGATACCCGCAAGGTGCAAGGCTGGCTTGACATCTTCGGGGAATGGAACCCGACCCTGGCCTTTGTTCTGGCGGGGGCGATCCTGCCGATGACGCTGGCCTGGCGCGTCGCGGCGCGTCGGCGGGCGGCGCTGCTGGGTACGGCGCTGCCCGCGCCCGCGTCGCGGCGGATTGACCCGCCCCTGCTGATCGGCTCGGCGCTGTTCGGTGCCGGATGGGCGCTGGCCGGTCTCTGCCCGGGTCCGGCCCTTGCCTCTCTGGGCTTTGGCGGGACCGGCGGGGTGGTCTTTCTTCTTGCCATGGCGGCAGGTATGCTGACCGCCGTACCGGCTGCCGCCCGTCTTGGCCGCACCCCCCAGATCAAGGACGCCTGATGGATATCCGTTCCCTGACCGACAGCTACGCGGTATCGCCGCAGATCGCACCGGCCGATCTTGCCGCAATCAAGGCCGCAGGCTTCACCACCGTCATCGACAACCGTCCCGACGGGGAAATCCCCGCAAACCTGCATGGCGAAATCATGCGGCAGGCCGCCGAGGCGCTGGGGCTGACCTTTGTCATCAATCCGGTGATCGGCGGGGCGCTGACGCTTGACAATGTCAAGGCGCAGAAGGCGGCCCTTGACAGTGCTGGCGGCCCGGTCCTGGCCTATTGCGCGTCCGGCAACAGATCCTCAATGGTCTGGGCGCTGGCCCAGGCCGGCAGAAGACCAACGGACGAGCTGATTGCCCTTCCGGCCCGCTTCGGCTACCAGCTGGAAGGATTGCGCGGCCAGATCGACGCGCTTGCACAGCGGGGCTGACCGACGGGCGGCTCAGCCGGCAGCGGCCCGCAACGCCGGGCCGACGTCGCTTGCAGGCACCTCTTCTGCCATGGCCTGCGGGGCAAGACGAACCGCGCGCATGCCGCGGTTCTGTCCAAGCCGCCCGGTGGCAAGGGGGCGGCCGTCCAGCCCTTCCAGCACGATCCGATCCAGCGCGGCAGTGGACAAAGGCACAAGGTCCCCCTCCTTGAGGGCCATCACATAGGACAGTGGCACCGTAAGGCGGTGAAGGACAGCGGCAAGGTCTGCCTCGGTGCGCATCACCTGGTCGGTCAGCGCCTTGGAAAAAAGGGCGGCTGCAACCGGTGCCGGCGTGGCCGTCGGCGCGGGTTTCGGGGGGCGGCCGCGCCCTTCGGCGGGCAGCGCCAGCATGACGCCCCCCGATCTTGCCCCGTTGCCAAGCCGCAATTCCGCCTGAAGCACGCGGTAGTATTCCTCTTCCAAGAGAAGGCCCAGCGGACGGGGATCATCCAGAAAAGACGCATAGCGGAACCCGCCGGCCCAGATCAGGTCGGGATCGCTTTCCAGCCCGGCTTCCAGTTCCTGCAGCGCCCGGTCGATCATGTCCGCCACCATCGAGGCATCGGTGCGCGTCGGCTTGCGCACCGGGGGCGCGACCGAACCGACACGGCCGATCGTCTGCATCTCGATCATCGCAGACAGGACGGGGGGCGACAGCATCAGGATGCCAAGACCATCTGCCGGGCCTTCCAGAACGGCGATCAGCGCCCTTTCGGGGGCCAGTTCCAACAGTTCGGCCAGGCTGCGGCGGTGAACCGACAGCCGCGCCACATCCAGCGGCAACGCAATGGTGTCATTGGCCGCCCGCGCCAGCGCCAGCCGCCAGGCCCGGTCGGCCCCCGGCCCGCCTTCGGGCTGGCCTGTCCGCCCCGCTGCCACCTTCTTCCGGATGATCTCGCCTGCCACGCCACCTGCCCCGTGTTCCGCCGCGCCGCAGACCATAGTCCGCGCACCCTTAAGAAAGGGTATGTCAGGCCGCCGCCTGCAGGCGCAGCGGAAAGGTCACGCGAAAGGCGGTACCGCCCTGCCCCGGCAGGTAGCTGATGCTTCCGCCAAGGGCTGTCATCACCTCGCGGCAGATCGCCAGGCCCAGTCCGGCCCCCCCCGCCCGCGTTTCATCGGTCAGCCGGGCGAATTTCTCGAAAATCAGGGCCTGGCTGTCTTCGGGAATGCCGCGGCCATTGTCGACCACATCCACCATCACCCGCCCGCCACGCTGCCGCACCGCGATGCGCAGCTCCGGTTCCGGGGCGGCACAGTATTTCCGGGCGTTGGAGATCAGGTTGATGAAGACCTGCGTCAGCCGGTCGGCATCGGTTGTCACATAAAGCGCTTCGGACGCCGGATCGCGGTAAACGGCAAAGCTGCGTTCGGGCCGGGTCTGGGCGGCGGCGACAAGGGCGCGGTCGATCATGTCCTGCAGGCTGACCAGACCGAGCGTCAACTGCATACCCGCGTTTTCAAGCACGCTCAGGTTGAGAAGGTCGTCCAGCAGCCGGGTCAGGCGGATTGCCTCGTCATGGATGATGGTTGCATGGCGGCGTACCATCGCGGGGGGCATGTCCCCCTCCCTCAGAATTTCGGAAAAGGCCCGGATCGACGTCATCGGGGTGCGCAGCTCGTGGCTGATCTGGCTCAGGAAGGAATCCTTCTGCGCCGACAGCCGGGTCAGCTTCTCGTTCGCCAGCTGCAATTGCCGCGCCGTCCGCGTCAGCTCTTCCGACTGCGCTTCAAGCCTGGCGGAGTATTCCATGATCTGGGCGGTCTCATTGGCCACCGCCATGAGGTCTTCCACCGAAACCGCCGCGCCGCCGACCGTTTGCGCGATCATGGCATGGGCCGTCGCGGCACCGACCGAGCCCGACAGCCGCCGTTCCAGCGCCCCGACGAACCCCGGTGTCGGATCGGGCAAGGGCCCGGCCTTTCCCTGCATCCTTGCCTCGGCCTCGAAAAAGGCCAGCGCCCCGTCCCCGCCCAGGATGCGCTGGGACAGGATCAGCAGATCTTCGGCCGTGGCCGCACCGCGCACCCAGCCGCCTGCCGAAACCTCTCCGTCGAAGACGTTCACGAAAGCGGCACCCTGCACCCGTTCCACCGGGCCGGGAAAGGTCAGGATCGAGCCTGTGAAGAAGGCGGTGGCGTTCAGGACCAGCGACCAGAACATCGCATGGATCAGCGGATCCATCCCCCCGACACCGAACAGCGCCTGCGGCCGGAGCCAGCCGATGCCCCAGGGTCCCTCGGCGATCAGCCGTGCCGAAATCACCCCATCCGGGCCGAAAGAGGGCAGATACAGCGAATAGAGCCAGACGCAAGCCCCGGTCAGCAGCCCGCAAACGGCCCCGACCCGGGTGGCACCGCGCCAGAAGATGCCGCCCAGCATCGCCGGAAGAATCTGCGCGGCCCCCACGAAGGAAATCAGCCCGATCGCCGCCAGCGCGGCCGACCCGCCCGACAGATGGAAATAGGCGTATCCCAGCGCGACGATCCCGCCAATCGCCAGCCGCCGCGACAGCAGCACGATGCGCCGCACATCCCCCGAAACAGCCCGGGCCGGACGCAGCGAAAGCCACAGCGGCATGACGATGTGGTTGGACACCATGGTGGCCAGCGCGATCGATGCCACGATCACCATCGAGGTCGCCGATGAAAACCCGCCCAAAAAGGCCAGCATCGCCAGCCCGTCCTGCCCCTGCGCCAGGGGCAGTGTCAGCACGAACAGGTCGGGATTGGTGCCGGGGGGCAGCAGGTCCAGCCCGGCGACCGCGATCGGCAGAACGAACAGGCACATCAGGAACAGGTACAGCGGAAAGGCCCAGCTTGCCGTGGCAAGGTGCCGTTCATCGACATTTTCGACCACCATCACCTGAAACATGCGCGGCAGGCACAACACGGCGGCGGCAGACAGAAAGATCAGCCCCGCCCAGCGGCCGGGCTGCAGATCCCATGAGGACAGTGCCGAGGCGTTGATCTTTGCCATCATGTCCGCCGGCCCGCCCGCCAGACCCCAGACAACGAAAACCCCCACGGCCACCAGCGCCACCAGCTTTACCACCGCCTCGACGGCAATGGCCGTGACAACGCCAAGGTGGCGCTCGTTCGAATCCAGATTGCGGGTGCCGAACAGCACCGTGAACAGCGCAAGGCCCACCGCCACCCACAGCGCCGTTGCCGCCTTGTCCGGCACCGGTCCGCCATCCGCCGCGGCACTGGCGAAAACCGCAAAGGACAGGGTGACGGACTGCAATTGCAGCGCGATATAGGGCGTCGCGGCCACCACCGAGATCACGGTCACGATGACGCCCAGCATGTTGGACTTGCCGTAACGGCTTGAAATCAGATCGGCGATCGAGGTGACCCGCTGTGTCTTGCCGATCCGGACCAGCTTGCGCAGCACCCACCACCAGCCGACAAAGACCAGCGTCGGCCCCAGATAGATGGTCATGAATTCCCAGCCCGAGCGCACGGCATAGCCGACAGCCCCGTAAAACGTCCAGGCCGTGCAGAAGATCGACAGCGACAGCGTATAGATCAGCGGTGACCGCAGCCAGGGCAATGACCGGGCATTGGCGCGGCGTTCCACCAGAAAGGCCACAAGAAACAGCAGCCCCACATAAACCAGACAGACAGCAACAAGGATATTGAACGGAACCATCAGCCGTCTCCCCCGTCGGGGTCCGGGTGCCCGTCGGCGGTCAGGCTGGGGGCCAGCAGACGCGCCACCGCAATCAGACCGGCCCAGACCAGAAACAGATACAGCCCGTCGCTGACGGTGCCCCTGCCCTCGTCCCCGGCGGGGGCCCAGAGCATGGGCAACAGCAGAAGAAACGCCCCGAAGACCGGCAGCAGGCGGGCGGCGTCAATCTTGCGCCGCCGCCGGTAGGGGCGGCGCTGCAGGAACAGCGGCAGGCCCGGACGCTTCACACCCCCGCCAGCGCGCGGACCGAGGCCAGAATCTCGGTGTTTGAAAACGGTTTCGACATGAACTGGCTGGCCCCGATCCGCTCTGCCTCGGCCCGGTCACGGCCCTGCCCTTTGGCGGTCAGCATCAGGACGGGCAGCGACCGGGTTGCCGCATCGGCGCGAAGGGCCGCCAGTATTTCAAGACCGCTTCTGCCGGGCAGCATCACATCCAGGATGACCACATCGGGGCGGCGGGACCTGATGGTGTCTTCGGCCCGATCCCCGTCCGACAGCGTCGAGACGTCCCAGCCGTCGCGCATCAGGATGAACCGGATCGCTTCGACGATGTTCGGCTCGTCCTCGATCACAAGAACATGATTGCCCATGGCACGGCCCTCCCCTGCCGCCGATCAACTATCGGCGCAAAGAACCGCCCTGTCAAAAGCGTCATGCACCGATCTGGCTTTCCGACAGGATCGACGGCTCCCGCCGCGCCGGACACGCCGGGCGCGGACAGATGCGGCAACTGGTGCCCACCCCCAGCGTCTCGGTCGTGCCCGGCGGAAGGGGAAGGATCAGCATCGCCGCTTCGGCCAGCTGCGGCCCCGCAAAACCGCCGGTCAGGCGCGGCCTGCAGAAGGCAAGCGTGCGAAACCGCTGCGGACTGCGCCCCGACATCTCGACCTCGGCCTGCACCGGGCTCATCGGGCGGCCCAGCGCGGTGTAAAGCGGCCACAGCGGACAGGCCGCGCCAAAGCGCGGCAGCGCAAACCCCTCCACAGGCTTGCGGAAGATCATGGTGCCGGAGGCATCGCAGATCACCACGCCAAGTTTCGTCCCCGGCATCAGGGCAAGGCGGCGGAAAATAGCGATCACATCGGCCCCGAAGCGCTGCGCAAGCAAGACCGGATCCAGCCCCACCCGGGCGGCGGCATCAACCAGACCGGCCATCGGCACGGCGGCCGCATCCTTTGCCGCCTGGGCCAGCCAGTCGCGGGCCAGCTGGCGCGCCGCCCCCGACGCCAGCCCGCCGGCCTCGGCCAGCAGGGCCGCACGGGCTTCGGGCGACGCCCCCGGCTCCAGGGCGGCCAGCGTCCAGTTGTGGCCCGCAAGCCAGGCCTCCAGCTCTTCCTGCGGGGCGGCGATGCCGGGCTCCTGCTCTTCCCCCGACACGTCCAGATAGGCGACCAGCGCTTCGGCACCGGTCGCAAGCCGCTCTGCATCGGCGTGCAGGTTTGCATGAAAGCGCGCGCGCCAGGACGGATCAATCTCTTCGGTTTCGGCAAGGATGGCGGCGGTGGAGCGCACGGCGCTGACCACGGACAGAACCTCGTGCAGCGCCGCCGACAGATGCGGATCGTGCGCCATCCGGTCCGAAAGGGCTTCGACCGACCGTTCCAGATGCCCAAGCCGGCGGTGCTGCCCGGCCAGAAGCTCGGCCCAGCCCGGAAACCGTCCGATGAAATCCTCGATACGCTCCACTTCCGGGCGTGCGCCTGCGGCCCCCGCCGCCGCATCGCGCAGATCCGTGGCAAGAATTCCTTCGGCCCCCTGGGCCAGGGCGGCAGCTTCGGTCCCCAGCACATCGGCCAGCCGCGCCAGCACCCCGGGGCCGATGCGCCGCCGGTTATGCTCGATCAGGTTCAGATAAGATGCGGAAATGCCCGCCGCACGCGCCACATCGGCCTGCCGCTGACCCAAGGCCAGCCGCCGCTCGCGGACCCGCCCCCCTGTCAGCGCCGAAACCGGCATTGCAACACCCCGCATTTCCCTGGGATTTACAACATGACATCCGGCTGACGGACAATGGAAAACTGCAATCTCCTGTTTGGAAACATGCTTGGGGGCGGGGCGGGGCAGACGGCCCCCGCCCCGGCCTGCCCGGCACGCGCCACGCAGGAAAAAAGGGCGCGCCGGTATCCCGGCGCACCCCCCGTATCAGCCCGGCCGGATTACTGCAGGGCCTTGTCGGTGATGGCGCTGGTCCAGGCACCTTCCGGGGCCTTGGTGATGACCGGGTCCGACCCGCCCGCCAGCAGCGTCTTGACGGTGCGCTCGGCAGCGGCCACATCCAGCGCGCCGTTGGATCCGGCCGTCAGCTTGGCCACCTCGCCCATCATCCGCTTCTGGTGCTGTTCGGTCTGGGCACCGGTTTCGTCATTGTCCAGAACGATCATCGCTGCTTCGTCAGGATTGGCTTCGGCGTATTTCCAGCCCTTCATCGAGGCGCGCACAAAGCGCACCATCTTGTCTTCGAAGGCCGGGTCGCTCAGCCTGTCTTCCAGAACGTAAAGCCCGTCCTCCAGCGTCGCGACACCTTCGTCTTCATATTTGAACGTCACCAGCTGATCGGGCGTGATCCCGGCATCGATGACTTGCCAGTATTCGTTGTAGGTCATGGTCGAAATGCAGGCCGCCTGCTTTTGCAAGAGCGGGTCGACGTTGAAACCCTGCTTGAGCACGGTCACGCCGCCTGCGCTGCCATCCGTCGGAATGCCCAGCGTCGCCATCCACGACAGGAACGGATATTCATTGCCGAAGAACCACACGCCCAGCGTCTTGCCCGGAAAATCGGCAGGTGTCGCCACGCCGCTTTCCTTCAGGCAGGTCAGCATCAGCCCTGACGAGGCGAAAGGCTGCGCGATGTTGACCAGCGGCAGGCCCTTTTCGCGCGCGGCCAGGGCCGAGGGCATCCAATCAATCACCACATCGGCACCGCCGCCCGCCACGACCTGGGTTGGCGCAATGTCCGGGCCACCCGGCTTGATGGTGACGTTCAGGTTCTCTTCCTCATAGAACCCCTTGGCCTGGGCAACGTAGTACCCGGCAAACTGGGCCTGTGTCACCCATTTCAGTTGCAGCGTCACATCGTCCGCCGCCTGCGCGCCGCCTGCGGCGAATGCCGCGAACAGTGCTCCGGTCAGAAATTTCTTCATGCGTTCACCTCCGTGTTGCGGGCCGGTTCCGGCCCTATGTGTTAGCGCCGTTGCGACGGGTGCCAGAAGGTCACCCGCCGTTCGATCAGTGCAATGACACCATAGAAGGCCGAACCTGCCAGCGCCGCAACAGCTATTTCGGCCCAGACCATGTCCAGCCCCAGCCTGCCCACCTCTGTCGAGATGCGAAACCCCATGCCCCGCGTCGGGCTGCCGAAGAATTCGGCAACGATCGCCCCGATCAGCGCCAGCGTGGTGGCAATCTTCAACCCGTTGAAGATAAACGGCATGGCGGCCGGCAGCCGCAGCTTCCACAGGGTCTGCCAATAGCTTGCCCCCCAGGTCGCCATCAGGTCGCGCTGCATCGGCTCGGCGGCGCGCAGACCGGCCAGCGTGTTGACCAACACCGGAAAGAACACCATCACCACCACGACCGCCGCCTTCGAGTGCCAGTCGAAACCGAACCACATCACCAGGATGGGGGATATTCCGACAATGGGCAGGGCCGAAACGAAATTGCCGACGGGCAGCAGGCCGGCCCGCAGAAAGGCCGAACGGTCGATCAGCACCGCCACAAGGATCGCGGCCAGGCACCCGATGGCATAGCCGCTGAGCGCGCCCTTGACGAAGGTCTGCACGAAATCGACCCAGAGCGTGGCCGTGTTTCCGGCGATCTTGGCCGCAATCGCGCTGGGCGGCGGCAGAATGACGGCGGGCACCTGCAGGCCGTGCACCAGCCCTTCCCAGACCCCCAGCAGCGTCAGCCCGAAAACTGCGGGAATGATCAGCCGCCCTGCCCGGCTTTGCGTCACCCGCGAGGCCGCAAGCCGGATGTTCAGTGCCCAGGCCGCCGCCCAGAACAGCATCGTGCCAAGAACCCAGGTCATCGGCCCATTCCCATCCGGCGCAGCGTCAGCCGCTCTGCCAGCCCGATCAGCGCCACAAGCGAGGCCGCAAGAAGGGCCGCCGCAAACAGCGCGGCCCAGATCTGCACGGTCTGCCCATAGTAGCTGCCCGAAAGCAGCCGCGCACCCAGCCCCGCCACGGCCCCGGTCGGCAATTCGCCGACAATGGCCCCCACCAGCGCCGCCGCCACACCCACCTTCAGCGAGGCAAAGAGATAGGGCACCGAGGCGGGCATCCGCAGCTTGGCAAAGGTCTGCCGCTGCGAGGCACCATAAGTCCGCAACAGGTCAAGCTGCATCGCATCGGGCGCGCGCAGGCCCTTTACCATGCCCACGACCACCGGGAAGAACGACAGATAGGCCGAGATGATTGCCTTGGGTACGATGCCCGTCACACCGACGGAATTCAGCACAACGATGATCATCGGCGCGATGGCCAGGATCGGAATGGTCTGGCTGGCAATCGCCCAGGGCATCACGCTCAGGTCCATCGCCCGGTTGTGCACGATGCCGATGGCCAGCAGAATGCCCGCCCCGGTGCCGATGACAAAGCCGAGCAGCGTCGCCGACAGGGTGATCCAGCCGTGATAGACCAGACTGCGCTTCGAGGTGACGGCCTGCCCGGCCACCCCCTTCCACAGCTCGGACACCACCTGATGCGGCGTCGGCAGCACCGGCCGCTCCTGGTTCAGGGTTTGCGGCACGATCTGCGCGAAGGCCGGCGTCTCGCCCGCCCGCGCGGCTTGATCGCGCACCCAGGCCGCGTTCATCCAGACCGCAGCGCCATACCACAGCACGACGATGGCCGCGATGACGACGGAAACCGGCAGAACAGCCTTCACCTTGCGCCCCGCCTGCTTGCCGACCCAGGCGTGCAACCGCGACCGGCCCGCAGGCACACCGGCCCGTGGGGCAGCCTCTGCGGGGCCGGATACAGGGGCCGGGGCAGCCCGGCCGGACGGCGGCGCTTACACGTCATAGGAATGGCCCGCCCGCAGCCCCTCGCGCACCCGCTGCGAAATTGCCAGGAATTCCGGCGTATCGCGGATGTCCAGCGGGCGTTCGCGCGGCAGCGGGCTGTCGATCACATCGGTGATGCGCCCGGGCCGCGGGCTCATCACCACGATCCTGGTCGAAAGGTACACCGCCTCGGGAATGGAATGGGTGACAAAGCAGATGGTCTTGCCCGTCCGCGACCAGAGGTTGAGCAATTCCTCGTTCAGCCGGTCGCGCACGATCTCGTCCAGCGCCCCGAAAGGTTCGTCCATCAGCAGGATATCGGCATCAAAGGCCAGCGCGCGGGCGATGCTGGCACGCTGCTGCATCCCGCCCGACAGTTGCCAGGGAAACTTCGTGCCGAACCCGCCCAGCTCCACAAGGCCCAGCACGCGCGCGACCCTTTCGTCCTGCTCGGCGCGCGGGAAGCCCATGATCTCCAGCGGCAGGCGGATGTTTCCCGCAATCGTGCGCCAGGGATAAAGACCGGCAGCCTGAAAGACATAGCCAAAGGCGCGGGCCAGACGCGCGGCGTCCGGTGCCATGCCGTTCACCGTCAGGCTGCCTTCGGTCGGATGTTCCAGCGCCGCGACGCTGCGCAGGAAGGTGGTCTTGCCGCAGCCAGAAGGCCCGATGAAGGATACGAAATCCCCCCGTCCGATGGTCAGCGTCACGTCCCGAAGGGCGTGGACCGGGCCGTCTGCGGTCTGGAAGGTCAGCCCCAGCGACCGCGCCTTGATCGCAGGTTCGGCCGGACGGGCGGTATCCTTCATGCGTTTTCTGCCATCCGGCGCCGCGCCATGAAGCGCGCCTCGCCTTCGCGGTAAAGATTGCCGGCCACAATGCCGGCCAGGGCAAAGGCCGGCGCTTCCCGGACACCGCCCAGAAGCAGCATCGCGGCCATGGCGGCCACCCCCCCGGCAAAGGCGAACGCGACCCAGGTGGTCAGCTGGAACACAAAGAAGATTGCCCGGAACAGCAGAAAGATCGGCACGGCCAGCACGGCCGTTGCCAGCGCGAAGGGAAGCACGATGTCCACGTCCGGTCCGAAGAACACCGCCCCCAGAACATCCCTGCCCTTGAAATGGGCGGCCGTCGCATTCAGGATGATTGCCGCCTCAAGACACAGAAGGACATATCCCGTCAGTGCGGCCAGGGCGGCCTTTCCTTCGTTGACCATTCCCTCAGACTCCACTTGCCGGAACACCGGTCCGCTGCACGGGGCGCGGCGCGGTCAGTTGTTTCCAGGTTGACAGTGCCCGGTTCACCGCCGGGCGGGGATCGCGCGGAACAAACATCCCGTGGCCCTCGAGGCTGCGCACCTCGTCCTCCTGCACGGCGACATGCCCCCTTGTCAAGGTAAAGCGCGGTAGGCCGCTGACTGTCTTGCCCTCAAACACGTTATAGTCGATGGCAGACTGCTGGCGTGCCGCCGTGATCGTCTTGGTTCTTGCCGGGTCCAGAACCACCAGATCGGCGTCAGCCCCCACCAGAACCGCCCCCTTCTTCGGATAAAGGTTCAGGATTTTCGCGATATTGGTCGAGGTGACGGCGACGAATTCGTTCGGCGTCAGCCGCCCGGTCACAACGCCATGGGTCCAAAGCATCGGCAGCCGGTCCTCCAGCCCGCCGGTGCCGTTCGGGATCTTGGTGAAGTCACCCAGTCCGAACCGCTTCTGCTGGGTGGTGAAGGCGCAGTGATCCGTCGCCACCACCGACAGCGAGCCGGACTGCAGCCCGGCCCACAGGCTGTCCTGATGCTGCTTGTTGCGGAAGGGCGGACTCATCACGCGCTGTGCCGCATGGTCCCAGTTGGGATG
Organism: Rhodobacter sp.; assembly: GCA_020250445.1. Taxonomy (GTDB): domain Bacteria; phylum Pseudomonadota; class Alphaproteobacteria; order Rhodobacterales; family Rhodobacteraceae; genus Aliitabrizicola. The sequence goes on along the minus strand of JADCEF010000073.1, from coordinate 64,161 downwards.
GGCATATTCGCTTTCGTCCAGCGTCAGGTGCTGAATCAAGGGCTCGCCCCAGACGCGCTTGCCCTGGGCGCGCGCGCGCCGGATCGCCTCGTGCGCCTCTTCGCAGGAGGTGTGCACGACATACAGCGGCACGCCCGCCATGTCGGCAATCATGATGGCGCGGTTCGTCGCCTCTCCCTCCACCGCCGGGGGGCGGGAATAGGCATGGGCCTCGGGCCCGGTATTGCCTTCGGCCAGAAGCTTGGCCTGCAATTCGGCCACGACATCGCCATTCTCGGCATGAACCATCGCAAGCCCGCCCAGATCACCCACGCGGCGGAAGCTGGCGAACAGCTCGTCATCGTTCACCATCAGGGCACCCTTGTAGGCCATGAAATGCTTGAACGATGTGATCCCGGCCTTGACCGAGGCTTCCATGTCATCCCAGACCCGCTCGCCCCACCAGGTGATGGCCATGTGATAGGAATAATCGCAGGTGGCGCGGCCGGATTTGTTGTGCCACATCTGGGCCGCATCCATCAGCCCCTGGCCCTGCCCCGGCAGGATGAAATCCACCACCATCGTGGTGCCACCCGACAGCGCGGCCCGCGTGCCGGATTCGAAATCGTCCGACGAATAGGTGCCCATGAAGGGCATCTCGAGATGGGTATGGGGATCGATCCCGCCGGGCATCACGTAAGCCCCGGTCGCGTCAAGCTCCGTCCCGCCCTTGAGGCCCTGCCCGATCTCGGTGATCACCCCCTTCTCCACCCGCACATCGGCCTTGTAGGTGAGGTCGGCGGTGACGACGGTGCCGTTCTTGATGATGGTGGTCATTGCTGCACCTCTCCCTTTTCGATCAAGCTGTACTGAGGAACACTCGTTGAGTTCCAGCTGTCCAACTCGTCACCACAAACGGAGCAATCGAAGCTATCACTGTCTTTTGCTGGTGACCGCCAAACGGACTTGCGATAGCGAGAGCCACATTTTCTGCTGGTAACTTCGCCCGCGTCCGAAGTGGACCACATTCCCATCGAACATTTCCTCTCAAAGTCACCCCACCACCTCCGCCACCTCAAGCACGGCTTGGAAAAACACATCCGTGCCCGCCGCAGCAATCACGCCGCCGGTCAATGCTGAAGCGAAAAGCTTTGAACCCGCCCGCTTACGCCTCGATAAGGCCGAGCCGTCGCTCGATCCGTTCGATGCGCAGGTCCATCCTGTCCATGCGGTTCGAAAGGCTGGCGTATTGCATTTCAAGGATGCCCAGGCGCTCCTTGACCTCGTGCATGTCATCGGCAAGCTTCGACAGCGTCGCCTGGATACTCTTGAGCGTCTCGAAGATAAGCCCGTTGGTGACTTCGATGCGGTTGGCCATGGCGTGCTCCACGGGCCAGCCTGCCCGCATGCCGCCGAAGGTAGCATAAACGCGGTCACGAAACCACCCCCGCCACCTCAAGCACGGCATGGAACAGCACATCCGTGCCCGCCGCCGCCCATTCGGGCGAAATCTCTTCCGCCTCGTTATGCGACAGCCCGCCGACGCAGGGGCACATGATCATCACCGTGGGGGCCACGCGGTTGATCCAGCAGGCATCGTGCCCGGCCCCGCTGACGATATCCATGTGCGAATAGCCCAGCTTTTCAGCGGATTGCCGGACGATCTTCACCAGGCCCGGATCGAAGGTCACGGGGTCGAAATGCCCCACCGCCTCGATGCCAATCCCAAGGCCCAGCTCGGCGGCCACTGCATGGGCGGCGCGTTCCACCTCGCCGCGCATGAGGTCCAGCTTGGTCTGGTCGGGGCTGCGGATATCGACCGTGAAGATCACCTTGCCGGGGATCACGTTGCGCGAATTGGGAAAGACCTTGACCTGCCCCACCGCGCCGACGGCGTTCGGCTGGTGGCTCATCGCGATCTGGTGCACGCGTTCGGTGATCCGCGCCATGCCGAGGCCTGCGTTCACCCGCATGGCCATCGGCGTTGATCCGGTATGGGCATCCTTGCCGGTCAGGGTAATCTCCAGCCACCACAGCCCCTGACCATGGGTCACCACGCCGATCTCCTTGCCTTCGGCTTCCAGGATCGGGCCCTGCTCGATGTGCAACTCCAGCATCGCATGCATCTTGCGGGCACCCACCGGCTCGTCCCCCACCCAGCCGATCCGCGCCAGTTCCCCGCCAAGGCTTTTCCCCTCGGCATCCCGGCGGGCATAGGCATAGTCCTGCGTGTGAACGCCCGCAAAGACCCCGCTGGCCAGCATGGCCGGGGCAAAGCGCGCGCCTTCCTCGTTCGTCCAGTTGGTCACCACGATGGGGTGTTTGGTGCGGATACCGTGGTCATTCATCGACCGCACCACTTCCAGCGCGCCCAGCACGCCCAGCACACCGTCAAATTTGCCGCCCGTCGGCTGGGTATCCAGATGCGAGCCCATATAGACCGGCAAGGCGGCGGGGTCTTCGCCGGGCCGGGTCGCAAACATCGTGCCCATGCTGTCCACACCCATGGACAGGCCCGCAGCCTGACACCATTGCTGGAACAGACGGCGCCCTTCGGCATCGGCATCGGTCAGGGTCTGGCGGTTGTTGCCGCCCGCCACGCCGGGGCCGACCTGCGCCATCTGCATCAGACTGTCCCACAGCCGCGCGCCGTCGATCCGCAGGTTTGCGCCCGAATTCAGCATCAGTTCTTCACTCTCGCCTCTGTGCAGACCGGGGGCGACAACCCTGATCAGCAGACAACGCCAAGACCCGGGCCAAGACCCGGCGCATCGCACGAAAGGCATCATAAGCTGACCATCCGGTCAATAAAAATCCGCCGGGACGGCAAGGAAAGCGATGCAGGCCTTGCAGCGGATGTGCGGACAGCCCGGCAGCCCTGCACGGCCCCCGGTCGGACGGGCCAACCATGCGCGCCGCAAGGCAGGCGGGGTGATCCAGACATGCCGCGCAGCGCCGTCGGGATGACACCGCTTCAGGCCTGCCGGGCCCGCCCGCCTGCGCCCTTCTTCCGGACGGGGAAGCCGCGCGGCGGGCGTCAGGCAAAGCGACCCGCGCAAGGCAGGTGGTCAACCGTTTAGCCCCTTGCCGCCGGTTGCGCAGCCGGGGTCCGGGGCCGGGATCCGCAGGGGGTGACCCTGTGGTGCCGCTTACCGGTCTGCGGCCTGTTTCAGCTCCACTTCGACAAAGCTCATCCCCGGACCATCACAGATGACGTTGTGTTCCACCCCTTCGTTGCGGCAATAGGCGGTTCCGGCGGGCACCAGGACGGACCGTGTGGCACCGCCCGGCTCTTCCAGCAGCATCGGGCAGTCGGTGATGGCTGTGATCACATAATCATAGCCGTGCCGGTGCCAGCCCGTCTCGGCACCGGGGCCGAAGTCGAACCGGGTCACGCGCACCCGCGCGTCATCGATCAGGGTGGTGGCAGTGCAGGCCGGACGCATGTCAGTCCTCCCATCATAAAGGGTCAGGTATCGGTCAGGTATCTTCAAGACGCGCGCGCAGCGGGGTGATGCCGCGCGCGCCGTCCGCTCAGGCGAGTGTCTTCAGCACCCCGGCCAGCGTGCCGATCAATTCGTCGATCTGCGGCTTGGTGACGATCAGCGGCGGCGACATGGCGATGATGTCGCCGGTGGTCCGGATCAGGATGCCTTTGTCAAAGGCGGCGAGGAAAGCGTTGAAGGCACGCCTGGTCGGTTCTCCGGCAATGGGCTCCAGCTCGACCGCGCCGATCAGGCCCATGTTGCGGATGTCGATGACATGGGGCAGGCCCTTCAGCGCATGCAGCGCCTCTTCCCAATAGGGCGCGATGGCCGCCGCGCGTTCGAACAGCGCCTCTTCCCGGTAGGTTTCCAGCGTGGCAATCCCGGCGGCGCTGGCAATGGGGTTGCCCGAATAGGTGTAGCCATGGAACAGCTCAATCATGTGGTCCGGCCCGGTCATGAAGGCATCGTGCACCTCGGCGGTGGTCAGAACCGCGCCCATCGGGATCACCCCGTTGGTCAGGCCCTTGGCCGTGGTCATCATGTCGGGCAGAACGTTGAAATACTGCGCGGCAAAGGGCGCGCCAAGGCGGCCGAAGCCGGTGATGACCTCGTCGAAAATCAGCAGGATGCCGTGCTTTCTGGTGATCGCGCGCAGCTTTTCCAGATAGCCCTTCGGCGGCAGGATCACGCCGGTCGACCCGGCCACGGGTTCCACGATCACGGCGGCGATGGTTTCGGCCCCGTGCAGGGCAACGATCCGTTCCAGTTCGTCCGCCAGATTGGCCCCGTGTTCCGGCTGCCCCCGGGAAAAGGCGTTCACCGCCGGCAGATGGGTGTGGGGCAAGTGATCGACCCCGCCCAGCAGCGTGCCGAAGACTTTGCGGTTGTTGACAATGCCGCCCACCGAAATCCCGCCGAAGTTCACGCCATGATAGCCGCGCTCGCGCCCGATCAGCCGGGTCCGCGCCCCGTCCCCGCGTGCGCGGTGATAGGCAATGGCCAGCTTCAGCGCCGTCTCGACGCTTTCGGACCCGGAGTTGGTGTAGAAGACATGATCGATGCCCTTGGGCGCGATCTCGATCAGGCGGTTGGCCAGTTCAAAGGCCACGGGGTGGCCCATCTGAAAGGCCGGGGCATAGTCAAGCTCTGCCGCCTGGCGCTGGATCGCCTCGGTGATGCGGGGGCGGCAGTGCCCGGCGTTGCAGCACCACAGACCCGCCGTGCCATCCAGCACCTGCCGCCCGTCCGATGTGGTGTAATGCATGTCCCTGGCCGCCACGAACATGCGCGGCGCCTTCTTGAACTGGCGGTTCGCGGTAAAGGGCATCCAGAACGCGTTCAGGTCGTTCGGTGTCGCTTTGCGGTCAAGGGGCATGATGTTTCCTTCGGATCGCCGCCGCAGCGGGCGGGCACGGGATGGTTTGACCAATCGGTCAGTTTCAGACTAGCAAGGCTCAGGACTCAGCAAGGACCCCTTCCGATGACCCAGCCTTGGGACCTGGCGGCAAGCTACCCACCGGACCTGTCCGTGGCAAGCACCGCTCTGCGGTTGCAGCCCCGATGACGCGGCCCAGGACGCGAATCCAGCAGCGCAATTCCGAAACCATCCTCAAGGCGGCGCTGGAGGTGTTTTCGCAGCATGGCTTCCGGGGGGCAACGCTGGACCAGATCGCCGAGGTGGCCGGCCTGTCAAAGCCGAACCTGCTGTACTACTTCGCCTCGAAAGAGGCGATCCACGGGGCGCTCTTGTCGGGGTTGCTGGCAACCTGGCTGGACCCGCTGCGGGCGATGGACCCGGACGGCGACCCTGTTGCGGAACTTCTGGGCTATGTGCGCCGCAAGCTGGAACTGAGCCGGGACTTTCCGCGCGAAAGCCGTCTTTTCGCCAACGAGATGCTGCAGGGCGCCCCGCGCATCCGCGCCGCGCTTGAGGGAGAGTTGCGGGATTTGGTACGGGAGAAATCCGCAGTGCTGCAACGCTGGATGGACGAGGGCCGCCTTGCCCCGGTCCACCCGGTGCACCTGATCTTTTCGGTCTGGGCGCTGACCCAGCATTATGCCGACTTCGATGTTCAGGTCAGGGCGGTTCTGGGCGAGGCCGAGACCGACCCCTTTCCCGAGGCGGGGCGGTTCCTCGAGGTGTTGTTCCGGCGGCTGCTGGAACCGTGAGGCGGGGGCGGGCATGCCGGGATGGGGGCGGCATGGTGTTCCTGCGGGGTTGTCTGGCCCGCACCGGCCCAAGCATGACCGGGACCGCTGACCAGCGTCGCTTATGGCTGGTCGGCGGCGGCACCACAGCGCGGCCATGGCTGCAAGACGGTGATGACAGACACCGGCAAGCCCCCGCCGGGTGCCCGACGGCACCGTCGACAAAGACCGCGCCTGCAACCGCAAACGCCACGGGCCTGAAAACCGTGCGATCATCCGAAAACCCGCCCTGAACATCCACAAGACCGCAGGCCCCGACATTGCCCCCCGACGAAACCGCAGGCGCGCCGGATGGACCGATGCCGGTGCAGGATCAGTCGCAGGTCAAGCCGACAGCCCCCGGGCGCGGCCCTGCACGCCATTGACAGCGCCGGCCCTGTGCATGCCATGCTGCGGCGTCAGCGGGTGCCGATTGTTCCCGCGGCGCCGCCTGTGCTGTCCTGCGGGCATTGAGGGCAAGAATGACTGTCGATCACCCCGCCGCCGGCCCGGATGAGGCCCCGCCGCCTTCACGGCTTTGCGTCCTGGCAAGCCTGCGCGGCTACCGGCCCCAATGGTTGCGGGCGGATCTTTCGGCAGGTCTTGCCATTGCAGCGGTCGGCATTCCCAGCGCCATTGCCTATCCCGCCATCGCCGGTCTGCCGCCGGAAACGGGCATCTATGCCAGTATCGCCTCGGTGGTGGGCTATGCCTTGCTGGGCCCCTCGCGCCGCCTGATCGTCGGGCCGGATGCGGCAACCATGGCCGTGCTTGGCGGGGTGATCACCGCTGTTCTGGCGGATGTTCCCGCTGCCGGCCAGGCTGATCGCGCGGTGGCGGCGGCCCTGATCGCCCTTGGCGTGGGGGTCATCTGCCTGATCGCAAGCGTGTTGCGTCTGGGCAATCTTGCCAGCCTTCTGTCGCGACCGATCCTTGCGGGGTTTCTTGGCGGCGTTGCGGTATCGATCATCATCGGACAGATCGGGCGCGTAACCGGCATTGCCATCGAAGCCGACGGGATGGTGCCGTCCCTGCTGGAACTGGCGGGCAAGTCCGGCACCATCCACCTGCCCTCGCTGGGCCTTGCGGCAGGGATGTTCGCAATCCTGCAACTGTCGCGTCTGTGGAACCCGATCCTTTCCGGACCGGTCATCGTCGTGCTTCTGTCTGTGGTCCTGTCCGCCGTGCTTGGATTTGAGGAAACGGGAATCCGCATCGTGGGCGATCTGCCTGCGGGCCTGCCCGCAGTGGCCTTCCCCTGGCAGCCGGACCTGGCCTGGGGTCATGTGATCCTTGGCTCGGCCGCTGTCTTTGCCGTCAGCTTCGGGGCCGGGATCATCACCGCGCGCAGCTTTGGCGCAGGTGTGGGAGAGCGGGTGAACGCCAATGCCGAACTGACGGGGTTCGGCGCCGCCAACATCGCATCGGGTCTGGTCGGCGGTTTTCCGGTAACCTCGTCGGATTCGCGCACCGCCGTGAACGTTTCTGTCGGGGGGCGGTCGCAGGTGGCCGGTCTGACGGCGGCCGTTGTGCTGGGCGCGTCGATCCTGTTCTTCAGCGACCTGATCCGCATTCTTCCCCTGCCGGCCCTGGGGGCCATCCTGATTTCAGCCGCATTGAGCGTGATCGATCTGAACGGTTTGCGGCAGATCTGGAAGATCAGCCGGATCGAGTTCGGCTTTGCCATGATTGCCCTGTTCGGCGCGATCAGCTTTGGTGTGCTGCAGGGGGTCGTGGTCGCCATCATCGCGACCTTTGCCCATATCATCCTGAACGCCATGCAACCGCGCGTGGTGCTGTTGGGCCGGATGCCGCATCGGGACGGGTTTTACAAGCTGCACCGGTCGCCCGAGGCAAGACCGGTCGACGGCATTGCCATCTGCTTCATTCAGGGCAGCGTGCTGTTCTTCAACGCCGATCATGTCAAGGCGCGCCTGGACGACATCATCGACAGCAGCCCTGCGGACCTGCGCTGGATCGTGATCGATGCCTCGGCCATCACGCAGATCGATACCACGGCCGCAGACATGCTGCTTGGCATCCGCACACGGTTGCAGCGGCGCGGTATCATCATGGCGTTTGCCGAGGTCCAGTCCAGCGTTGCGGCCCTGCTGCAGCGGGCCGGCCTTTCGGCAGAGGATGGGCAAACGCTGTTCTTCGATGACCTCGACGACGCCTTTCACGCCTTCAAGGCCGCCGTTGGCGCGCCGCGCGGCAAACCGGTATGACACAATCCCGGCCTTCACCACGCCCGGCCTGCCAGGCCTGTCAGAGACCGGCCAGCCTGCCCGTCAGGCAAAAGACGACCACCGCTGACGGCGCGGGTACGCTCCTGCCGATCCGGCAAACTGCGGAGCTTGCGGGCCAGGCCCGGGTTTTTCGGCCTGTACAGCGCCTTCGCCTCGATCCGGGGATTTCTTTTTTTCCCGCATCGCGGCGGGCGATAGAGACCGGACGATGCACGCGACAGGTCCGGCGGGACCGGAACCCTGAAAGGCCCCCCCCTTCAGCGGCCCCGGTTTGACGATGCTGTCGAAGGGGTGCCGCAGGCATTCCTTGACGCGTGCGTTCCCCTTCCGAAGCATCGCGCGATCCGTGTCCTGCCCGTGCAGGCCGTGGCCCCGGCCGCATCGGAAGAGGTGAGGGGCGGGAACCTTTCCTGAACCGCGCGCGCCCGGGCTGGACCCCCAGTCACGGAAGGCGGCCATTCCAGTGGTCAAATCCGCATGGCGCTGCCTTTGCTTGCGGAAGACGGCTGGGTTCTTGTCGCGACACGCGGCAGCCACCGGCAGTTCGAGCATCCGGTCGAGTTTGGTCGCGTGACGGTGGCCGGAAAGGAAGGCGATGACTTGGCACCGGGGACGTTCAACTCTATCTTGAAACAGGCAGGGCTGAAGGGGCACTAGGATGCGCTACGCGGTAGTGATCGAGAAGGCCGGGGCGGGGTTTTCGGGATATGTCCCCGACCTACCGGGCTGTGTTGCGGCAGGTGATACCGTGGCCAAGGTGCGGGCATCGCTGAAAATGGCGATCCCGTTTCATATCAAGGGGCTGAAGGCAGGCGAGGCGGCTGTGCCCCTGCCGGAAAGCGCCGTGGAGTGGGTGGAGGTGGAGGGGGCGTGACCTCACGCACCGTGGGGTGGAGGGGCGGTGCGAGGGAGCGCACCCTTCGGTTCATTCAAGATACGCCTCTTTCAATTCCGTGGGTCAATGTATCAAGGTGCCTTACTCCTGACACGTCCAGTAACTTAAAGAACAAGGCGTCGGCCGCAGATGCACATGCCTTTGCAAACTCCGGCGTTATGCACTTCATCATATCTGAAGTGAATGGGTCCCTGCTGTCATTGGCGAAAGAATCATATTCGTATTGTCCGCTTACCAGTTGAGGCTTTGCATGCGCCCACTGATTCCGAATGACGAAGAGCCTATGAATAAGCTGAAATGGATTAGACCCTAAGTCAACGTTACTTTTCCGATGGCTAAATATCAGTTTAATCTTCTCTTCCCAGTTATTTTTTTCGGGCCATTTCTCTGCCAATAACTTCCAACCAAATAAATTTATGGTTGCTTCGACTCGGAACGCAGAAAACATCACGCTCGCAAGCAAAAAGTAGAAGAGCCCGTCCGGCTTGCTTTCTATGCGTTCGAAGTACTCCTGCAACAAAAAATCCGCGCCCATTGCGAGCTCTCCGTGATGTGTTATCTGCCCTTCAACTTCTACTTTTTTTGCGACCATAGTATTACGCTATCACTGATCCAGAAAACTCCGCAGCTTCCTTGACCGGCTCGGATGCTTCAGCTTCCGCAGCGCCTTCGCCTCGATCTGCCGTATCCGCTCCCGCGTCACGGAAAACTGCTGCCCCACCTCTTCCAGCGTGTGATCGGTGTTCATCCCGATGCCGAAGCGCATGCGCAGTACGCGTTCCTCGCGCGGGGTCAGCGAGGCCAGAACGCGCGTCGTGGTTTCCTTCAGGTTTTCCTGAATGGCACTGTCCAGGGGCAGAATGGCGTTCTTGTCCTCGATGAAATCGCCAAGCTGGCTGTCCTCTTCATCGCCGATGGGCGTTTCCAGCGAAATCGGTTCCTTGGCGATCTTCATCACCTTGCGGACCTTTTCCAGCGGCATCTGCAGCTTTTCCGCCAGCTCCTCGGGCGTCGGCTCGCGCCCGATCTCGTGCAGCATCTGGCGCCCCGTGCGCACCAGCTTGTTGATCGTCTCGATCATATGCACCGGAATGCGGATGGTGCGGGCCTGATCCGCGATCGACCGGGTGATCGCCTGGCGGATCCACCAGGTGGCATAGGTGGAAAACTTGTAGCCGCGCCGGTATTCGAACTTGTCGACGGCCTTCATCAGGCCGATATTGCCTTCCTGAATAAGATCAAGAAATTGCAAGCCGCGGTTCGTGTATTTCTTCGCGATCGAGATCACAAGGCGCAGGTTTGCCTCGACCATTTCCTTCTTGGCCTGACGCGCCTCTTTCTCGCCCTTCTGGACCTGGTTCACGATCCGGCGGAATTCGCTGATGTCCACGCCCACATACTGGCCGACCTGCGCCATTTCGCTGCGCAGCTCTTCCACCCGGTCGCGGCTTTTCTCCATCAGCGTCTGCCAGCCGCGGCCCGCCTTGGCCGCCATCCGGTCGGCCCAGGACGGGTCCAGTTCGCTGCCCTGATATTCGTCTATGAACTCGCGCCGGTTGATCCGCGCGGCATCGGCCAGTTTCACCATGCCAGAGTTGATCGACATGATCTTGCGGTTGATGCCGTACAACTGGTCGATCAGCGCCTCGATCCGGTTGTTGTGCAGGTGCAACTCGTTCACCAGCAGCACGATCTCGCTGCGCAGCTTCTGATAGGCGGCCTCGTCATCGGTGGAAAACCGCGCCGCATCCTTCAATGTGGCCGTCATCCGCAGATCCTGCATCTCGGCCAGCCGGATATAATCGCGCGCGATCACGTCCAGTGTTTCCAGAACGCGCGGCTTCAGCGCGGCTTCCATCGCCGCCAGTGACATGGCCGAGGCTTCGTCATCGTCGTCGTCGTCTTCGGCGACGACAATCGGATTGCCGTCGGCATCCAGATCGGGCTCGTCTGTGGCGGTCCGGCGCGGGGCTGCGGCCATGTCGACACCGTCCAGACCCGGCTCGCCAAGCTCGCCCTCGCCGTCCAGCGACCGGCCGAAGGTCGCCTCAAGATCAATCACATCGCGCAAAAGGATGTCTTCGGACAGAAGCTCGTCCCGCCAGATCGTGATGGCCTGAAAGGTCAGCGGGCTTTCGCACAGGCCCGCGATCATCGTGTTGCGTCCGGCCTCGATCCGCTTGGCGATGGCAATCTCGCCCTCGCGGCTCAGCAGTTCGACCGATCCCATCTCGCGCAGGTACATGCGCACCGGATCATCGGTGCGGTCCAGCGTTTCCGACGGGGTACCCGCCACCATCACCTCGCGCGAGGCAGAGGCGGTTTCGGCAAGCTCGCCCGCAGGCTCACCCTCTTCGGCCTCGTCATCCTCGATGATGTTGATGCCCATTTCGGACAGCATCGACATCACATCCTCGATCTGTTCCGAGGACACCTGTTCGGGCGGCAAGACCGTGTTGAGCTGATCATAGGTGATGTAGCCGCGCTCGCGCGCATCGGCGATCATCCTTTTGACGGCGGCCTGGCTCATGTCGAGCGAGACTTCGGCGTCCTGTTCTTCGGGTTTGCCGTCGTCGGTGTCTTTGAGTGCCATGCGTGCTCCTCGAGGATAATCAGCGAATCGGGCTGCCAGTGAACGGATGAATAGCGCGAATCACGGCAGGGGAAAGCAGTTCAGCCCTTTTTCTTGATCCATATCCGGGCGTCGATCATGTCTTGCAGATGGCGCGACAACGCAGGGCGGTCCTCGCCCATGTCGGATGCGTCTTCAAGGTTGCTGCGCTGCGGCCCCTGCAGCGCCTCTGCCGCCTTGGACAGCCGCCATGTCAGGCCTTCATCGGCAAGGCCGGTCATGTCTTCCATGGCATCCTCTATCTCCTGCCGGGCGCTGCGACGGGCCTCAAGCTTGGCAAGGCCTTCCGCCAGGCACATCGCCGCAAGGTCCGGATCCTTGCGGTTCCGGACCGGTGGTGCCGACCGGACATGGCTGCGCGCGAACAGGCTTTCAAGGATCGGACCTGCATCAGAAGCAATGTTTTCCGCGAATCTGTCCGGGTCCGCATGGGCATGGCGCAACAGGACCTGCCGCAGCAGGTCATGATCGGCCTGCAGCAGGGACAGTGTTTCCAACGCCGGTTCAAACCGCCGGATCAGCGCGGGATGCGTCACCAGGGTGGCCAGCAGCACCGCTTCCAGCACCTGCTCTTCCGCCAGCGCCCCGTCGCCGGCAAGGACCGAGCGGCGCGTCGCGGCCAGCGCCGGCAGGGGATCGGGCGTGCGCCGCCCGCCCGCCCCGGCCTGCCCGGGGGCCCGCCGGGGCGGGCGGGCATTGAACAGTTGCCATTGCAGCCGCCTCATCTCCTGGGCGTAATGGCCCCGGATCGTTGTATCGGAAATCCGCCTCAGCACATCGCCAACAGCCTTTTCCAGCGCCGCCTTTCGGTCCGGGCTGTCAAAGCTTTTGCCTTCGGTTTCGCGCGCCCAAAGCATCCGGACCATCGGCTCGGCGCTGTCGATGACCTTCTGCATCGCGGCGGCACCTTGGGTCCGGATCAGGTCATCGGGGTCCATGCCGCCCGGCAGAACCGCAAAACGCAGGCCCTGCCCGGCTTCCAGCAGCGGCAACGCCAGATCGATCAGGCGCAGCGCCGCCGCGATCCCGGCTTTGTCGCCGTCCAGCGCGATGACCGGTTCGGGGTGGATGCGCCAGATCAGGCGCAACTGGTCTTCGGTGATCGCCGTTCCCAGGGGGGCCACCGTGGCGCGAAACCCCGCCTCGCTCAGCGCTATCACATCCATATAGCCTTCGGCCACGATCAGCGGCAGGCCCTTGCCCGCCGCCTCGCGCGCGGGACCATGGTTGTAAAGGTTGCGGCCCTTGTCGAACAGCTCGCTCTCGGGTCCGTTCAGATACTTGGCGCGCGCATTGGGGTCCAGCGCCCGTCCGCCCAGGCTGATCGCGCGGCCCCGCGCATCGCGGATCGGAAAGATGATCCGCCCCCGGAACCGGTCATAGGGGGCACCACCCCCCTCGGGCCGGGCGCAAAGCCCGGCATCAACGATCAGGTCGGGCGCGATGCCCTTCTGCGTCAGGGTCTGGAACAACCCCTGGCGCAGATCCGGGGCAAACCCGATCTCGAAACGGTCCTGCGCCTCGGGCGACAGGCGGCGGCGCGCCAGATAATCTCGCGCCTCTGCGGCGGCGGCGGTGCGCAGCGACAGGCGGAAATGCCGGATCGCCTCGTCCATCACGGCGACAAGCTGCGTGCGACGGTCGGCCTTTTGCGCCGCCTGCGGATCGCGGGCAGGCATCGGCATGCCCGCCTCGCGCGCCAGCCATTCCACCGCCTCGAGGAAACTCAGGTTTTCGGTTTCTTTCAGAAAGCTGACGGCATCTCCCTTGGCCTGGCAGCCAAAGCAGTAATAGAACCCCTTGCGGTCATCGACATGGAAGGAGGCGCTGCGTTCCTGATGAAAGGGGCACGGCGCCCACATGTCGCCCTTGCCCTGATTGGACCGGCGCAAATCCCACGTCACCTTGCGCCCGACCACCCGGGACAGCGGCACGCGGGATCTCAGCTCTTCAAGGAATCCGGGCGGAAGGGTCATGCCCCCTTATAGCGGATGGACCCGCCCCTGCGGAAGGGCGCGCGGGGGCCAGCCCCCGCACCCCCGGGGTATTTGGCCAAGAAGAAACCAGGTCGGCAGGACGGGGGCGGCCCCGCCCGCCTCAGCCCAGCGCCGCGCGGGCGGCCAGGGCACGCATCGCGGCCTCGGCCTCGTGCCAGGCCGTGCGCGCCATTGAGCGGAAGACGAGGATCTCGAAGCTATGCGGGCCGGGGCGCATCAGGATGCTGGACATGTGGTTGAAGGGGGCGCGCGCAACCCGGCCAACCGGAAAGGCCGCCGCGCGCAGGTCCAGCGGATACAGGCGCGCCAGAACATCCCCGGCCCCCGGCCCGTCCAGCCGCAGCGCCGCCCAGCCGTCGGACTGATCCGTAAGTGCTGCAAGCCCGGCAAGCCCCCGGGGTTCCGCCCCGATCAGAAAGGCCTGATCGCGCCCGGTCCAGACCAGCCGGACATCCCCATTGCTCATGACGTGGTTCGGCGCGGGAAAGCTCAGGCCCAGCGCCTTGAGCGCCTTGCCCAGCGCCTTGTCCTGCCCCTTGAAGGGCGCGACCGAGGTGATTTGCCCCGGATCGGCCATGGCCAGGGTGACCCCGGCCAGCGTCAGGGCCGCACGCCCGGCCAGCGGCGGTTTTGCGATCAGATCAGGCACGCAGCTTCACCCCTTCCCTGTCGTGGAACACCGGATCGGCCACCTCGCACAGCACATCGATGCCGCGCAGATGATCGACCAGCCGCACGGTCTCGCCGATCCGGGCGCGCCCGTTCTTCAGGAACCCAAGCGCCAGCCAGGCCCCCAGCGTGGGCGAAAAGCCCACCGAAGTGACATAGCCCTGATCGGTTGCCCGCCCGACCGTATCGCCCGGCGTGAACAGATGCGCCCCGGCACTGATCGCCGCCCCGGATTTCGACCGCAGGCCCACCAGCTGCTCGCGCTCCGGCCCCGTCAGGCCGGGGCGGCGCGAGGCAGCCTTGCCGATGCAGTCCTTTGCGGGGCTGACCATCCTGTCCAGGCCGATGTCAAAGGCCGTCACCCGCCCGTGAATCTCGGCATGGGTGATAAAGCCCTTTTCGATGCGCAGCACATTCAGCGCCTCCATCCCATAGGCACCGCCCCCAAGCGTCTCGGCCCGCGCCACAAGATCGCGAAACAGCGCCTCGCCATAGCGGGCAGGCACGGCAATCTCGTATCCTTCCTCGCCCGAGAAAGAGATGCGGAACAGCCGCGCCGCCACCCCGCCCAGACGCACCGCCGCGCAGCCCATGAAGGGCAGACCGGCGGGCGTTTCCAGAAAACCGGACAGCAGCCGGCGCGCCAGCGGGCCGGCCACGGCGAACTGTGCCCAGGTTTCGGTCACGGAAACCGTCCGCACATCCCATGCGGCGCAAAACGCCTGCTGCACGAAATCCAGATGCCGCATCACCTGGCCTGCGGCGGCTGTGGTGGTTGTCATCAGGAAATGATGCTCGCCCAGCCGCGCCGTGGTGCCGTCATCCAGCACCATGCCGTCTTCGCGCAGCATCAGCCCGTAGCGCACCCGGCCCAGCGGCAGGGTCGAGAAGGTGTTGGTATAAACCAGGTCCAGAAAGCGCGCCGCATCCGCACCCTGGATGTCGATCTTGCCCAGGGTGGAGACATCGGTCACCCCGACAGAGGTGCGCACCATCGTCACCTCGCGGTCGCAGGCCTCGCGCCAGGTGGTTTCGCCGGGACGGGGGAAGTAGCTGGGCCGGTACCACAGCCCCGCCTCGATCATCGGGGCACCCCGGTCGCGGCTGGCCTGATCGCTGGTCAGGAAGCGTTGCGGCGCAAAGCCCGTCGCCCGTCCGCCCGCGCCCATGGCGGCGATCGACACCGGGCTGAACGGCGGGCGGAAGGTGGTGGTGCCGGTTTCGGGAATGCCCCGCCCCGTGGCATCCGCCAGAACCGCCAGCGCCGCCACATTGGAATTCTTGCCCTGATCAGGCGCCATTCCTTGCGTGGTATAGCGCTTCATATGCTCGACCGAGCGGAAGTTTTCCTGCGCCGAAAGACGGACGTCCTTGACCGTCACGTCATTGGCGAAATCCAGCCAGGCCCGCCCCTTGCCCGGCACCGCCCAGAGGGGCTGCAACTCATAGGTGCCGTCCTCGGCCTCGGGGACCGGCACATCGGGGGCGCGTTGCCCGATCTCGGCCAGCGCGCGGCGCGCCGCCGCCACGCCATCGGCCAGACAGCGCGCGGTGGAAAACACGCCCGCCGCGCTGCCTGCAGGGATCAGCCCCGGCACGGCGTTGGGCGCGGGAACAAAGGCGGCAATCTCGGGCGACCAGATCGGGCGGCCATTCATGTGGCAGGTCAGATGCAGTGTCGGGTTCCACCCCCCCGACAGGCCCAGAAGGTCGGTCTCGATCCGGGTCACGCTGCCCTTGTGGCGGATGGTGATTTCCGACAGCGCAAGACGGCCCGCCGTGTCGATCACCTCGGCCCCGGCATAGACCGGAAACTCTTCCGCTTCCGCGGCATCCGGGCGCGGGTCGATCACCCCGGCCACGCGGATGCCGGCCGCATGCAGATCGCGCGCGGTCTGGCGGGCGGCATCGCTGTTGGCAAACAGTGTCACGCACTGCCCCGCCGCCACACCATAGCGGTTGAGGTAGGTGCGGATCGCACTGGCCAGCATGATGCCGGGCCGGTCGTTGTTGCGAAACGCAACAGGGCGTTCCAGCGCGCCCGCCGCCAGCACGGTCCGCCGCGCCACGATCCGCCAGAAGCATTCGCGCGGCAGATCGGCCTGCGGCGCAAGGTGCAGGCCCACCCGTTCGAGCGCGCCGAAGGTGCCGTCATCATAGGCCCCCGTCACCGTGGTCCGGGTCATCAGCCGCACATTCGGCAGGGCGGCCAGTTCCGCCAGCACGCCCGCCACCCAGTCCGGCCCGGACTGCCCGCCGACCTGCCCCGTCTCGGCCAGCAGGCGGCCGCCCATGCGGGCGTCTTCATCGGCCAGGATCACATCGGCCCCGGCCCGCGCGGCGGTCAGCGCCGCCATCAGCCCGGTGGGGCCGGACCCGATCACCAGCAGATCGCAATGCGCCCAGGCTTTTTCATAGACCGCCCCGTCGTGACGGCCCGACAGCCGGCCCAGCCCGGCGGCGCGGCGAATTGCCGGTTCATACAGCTTTTCCCAGAAGGCGCGCGGCCACATGAAGGTCTTGTAGTAAAAGCCGGCACTCAGAAAGGGGGCGGCCAGATCGTTCACCGACAACAGGTCGTGGCGCAGCGACGGCCAGCGGTTCTGGCTTTGCGCGCTTAGCCCTTCGTAAATCTCCTGCACCGTGGCGCGGACGTTCGGGGTTTGCTGATTGCCCTCCAAAACCTCGACCAGCGCATTCGGCTCTTCCGACCCGGCGGTCAGCACGCCGCGCGGGCGGTGGTATTTGAAGCTGCGCCCCACCAGTTTCACGCCATTGGCCAGCAGGGCAGAGGCCAGCGTGTCGCCGGGGTGCCCGGCAAGGGATTGCCCGTCAAAGCGAAAGCTGACCGTCGTGCTGCGGTCGACCAGACCCTTGCCCGCAACCCTCATGGCGCGGCCCTCCGCCCGCGGGCGGGTTTGGGCACGCTGCGCCCGGCCACCAGCGCGACCTCAAGGATCTCGTGTGTGACTGTGTTGCGCGTGACCAGAAGCCAGGCGGTGCAGCCGGTTTCGTGATACCAAAGGTCCCTGGTGACCCCCGCCGGGTTGTCGCGCAGATGCAGGTAATCGTCCCAGGCCTGGGGCGGGGCATCGGGGGCGGGGCGGCGCAGGTAATCTTCCGCGCCGTAGTAGTAGAACTCGCGCCGGTCGCGGGGGCCGCACAGGGGGCAGGGGATGCGCATTTCCGTCGGCCTTCAATGCAGGTTGTGCTGGCTGCCGGTGCCTTCTTCGTCCAGAAGATGCCCGGTGGCAAAGCGGTCAAGGCGGAAGCGGCGAGCAACCTCGTGCGGCTGGCCGGTGGCCATCAGATGCGCCATGCACCAGCCCGAGGCCGGCACCGCCTTGAACCCGCCGTAGTTCCAGCCGCAGTCGATGAACAGCCCGTCGATATGGGTGCGGTCGATGATGGGCGATCCGTCCGGCGTCATGTCCATGATCCCGCCCCAGGACCGCAGCACCTTTGCCCGCCCGATCATCGGCATCAGCGTCATGCCTGCCTCCATCACATGTTCCACCATCGGCAGGTTTCCCCGGCTGGCGTAGCTGGCGTAGAAATCCAGATCACCGCCAAAGACCAGCCCGCCCTTGTCGGACTGGCTGATGTAGAAATGCCCCATGCCGAAGCTGACGACATGGTTGATGACGGGCTTCAGCCCCTCGGTCACGAAGGCCTGCAGGATGTGGCTTTCCACCGGCAGGCGCATGCCTGCCATTGCCGCCACCTGCCCCGACCGGCCCGCCACGATGATGCCCACCTTGCGCGCGCGGATCGCGCCCCGCGTGGTCTGCACCCCGCGCACGGCACCGTCTTCAATGTCGATTCCGGTCACTTCGCAGTTCTGGATCAGATCGACCCCGCGCCGGTCGGCCCCGCGCGCATAGCCCCAGGCCACGGCATCATGCCGGGCCGAGCCGCCGCGCGGATGCAAAAGGCCGCCATAGATCGGAAAGCGCGTCTGTTCGAAATCGAGGTAGGGCAGATGTTCGCGCACCCCCTCGCGGTCCAGCAGGATCGCGTCATCGCCCTGGTTGATCATCGCATTGCCGCGCCGCGCAAAGGCATCGCGCTGGCCATCGGAATGGAACAGGTTGATCAGCCCGCGCTGCGAATGCATGACGTTGTAGTTCAGGTCGGCCTCCAGCCCTTCCCACAGCTTCAGGGAATGGCTGTAGAATTCGCTGTTGCCCGGCAGAAAGTAGTTGGCGCGGACGATTGTGGTGTTGCGCCCGATGTTCCCGGACCCGATCCAGCCCTTTTCCAGCACCGCGATATTGGTCAGCCCGTGGTTCTTCGCCAGGTAATAGGCCGTCGACAGGCCATGCCCGCCGCCACCGATGATGATCACGTCATACTCAGGCTTCGGTGCCGGATCGCGCCAGGCGGGCCGCCACCCTGTGTTGCCGAACAAGCCTTCGGTGATGACCTTCAGCCCGGAATATCGCATCGATCCGCCTCTTCTGCCGCGCCGCAGTGAAGCGCGATCCCCGGCGATGTGCAATGACCGGTTTGCATTGGGGCGGCTTTGCCCCCTGCGACACAAGGTGTCGCAGACGCAAAGCACAGGGCGTCACGCACCGAAGGGCGCGGCACAGTCCATGGCGGCGGCGATGATGGCCATATCGGCATCCTCGACCCGCAACAGACCAAAACGCAACGGCGCACCCCAGTTCGTCTTTCCGGCGGTGAAGGACAACCGCTCACGCAGCAGACCGATGCGCACAGGCCGGGCCGGCCACCAGGCCACATCGCGGCGGAACGGGGAAAAGCCGCCGTCCATCCGGCCCTGATAGGGCTCTCCCGGCTGCACCCGGCCCAGCGCGGTGAAGGATTGCAGCCCGTCCCGGCTGCCGTAAACCTGCACGGGCGAATAAATGGCCACGACATCCCCCGGCCTGATGCGCCGCAGCGGCGCGGATTTGCCGTGGCTGACCTGAATGAAGCCCTGCGCCAGCCCGACTGCCGCATGATCCGCCGATGCAACCGTGATCCAGTTTGACATGGTTCAACGCGCCTCCCCGGTTGACGGGCCACCGTTACCGCAGGCCTGCTGTCAAAAACCGACAGCAGCCGCCAGCCTTACAGCCCCTTGGAGACATACGTCGCCGCCACCCGGCCGATGGAGACGACATAGGCCGCAACCCGCAGATCGTGCACATCGTCGCGCCCGTGCCAAAGCTCGCGAATCGCCTGATAGGCCGCGCGCATCGTGTCATCCAGACCGGATCGCACCAGATCCAGCTCTCCCGCGCCGCGCAGATAGCTGTCCTTGAAGCCGGGCGACAGCGTCCAGCCCAGGCCCTTATCGGCCGACAGCCGTTCCAGTTCGTTCACCAGCAGCTGGTGGCGCGCCTCTTCGGCGCGGCGCTGCAGGCGGCCAAAGCGGATATGCGACAGGTTCTTGACCCATTCGAAGTAACTTGCCGTCACCCCGCCCGCATTGGCATACAGGTCTGGAATGATGACCTTGCCCCTGTGGCGCAGAATCTCATCCGCGCCGAAGGTGACGGGGCCATTGGCCGCCTCGATGATCAGCGGCGCGCGGATGGCGGCGGCATTGCCCAGGTGGATGACCCCCTCCATCGCTGCCGGGATCAGGATGTCGCAGTCCGCCTCCAGCAGGCTGGCCCCGTTCGCCAGGAAGAAAGCCCCGGGATAGCCCCTGATCGTGCCATGCGCGTCCATCCACTGCCGGACCCGGTCCACATCCAGCCCAAGATCGCTGTGCACCGCGCCGTCGCGCTCGATGATGCCGGTGATGACGGCCCCATCCTCCTCGCTCAGGAACTTCGCCACATGGTACCCCACGTTGCCAAGGCCCTGCACGATCACGCGTTTGCCTTCCAGCCCGCCCGAAAGCCCGGCCTGCGCGGAATCCTCGGGGTGGCGGAAGAACTCGCGCAGCGCATATTGCACCCCCCGCCCGGTCGCCTCGATGCGGCCCTGAATGCCGCCCGCATTCAGCGGCTTGCCGGTGACGCAGGCTTTGGCGTTGATGTCGGTGGTGTTCATGCGCGCATATTGGTCGGCGATCCAGGCCATTTCACGTTCGCCCGTGCCCATGTCGGGGGCAGGCACGTTCTGGGCCGGGTTGATCAGGTCGCGCTTGATCAGCTCATAGGCAAAGCGCCGGGTGATCTGTTCCAGCTCGTGCGGCTCCCAGGCACGCGGGTCAATGCACAGACCGCCCTTCGATCCGCCAAAGGGCGTTTCCACCAGCGCGCATTTATAGGTCATCAGTGCGGCCAGCGCCTCGACCTCGTCCTGGTTCACCGACGGGGCAAAGCGGATGCCGCCCTTGACCGGTTCCATATGTTCGGAATGCACCGACCGGTAGCCGGTGAAGGTTTCGATCTTGCCGCGCAGCCGCACGCCGAAGCGCACCGTGTAGGTGGAATTGCAGACGCGGATCTTCTGCTCCAGCCCCGGTCCCAAATCCATCAGCGCGACGGCGCGGTTGAACATCAGATCGACAGAGTCGCGAAAGCTTGGTTCGGCAGCGGGTGTCATGCGGGTCCTCCGGCGGGGGCATCAGGGCCTGATGCGCTGTGTCTGCGCCCAGCATACGCGTCCTTTTCCGGGATTGATGCAGGGATTTCTGGACCGCAAGCGCCGCAATCTGCCGGGCCGCTGCGCCTGCGCAGGCAGCCCGGCCCGTGCCCGCAACGGCCGGTCTTCACCGTTCTGGCGGTGCCTCCGCCCCTGACCGCGGGGGTGATTGCCCCACCGATCAGCCCAGCCAGAGGCTGCTTGGCTGCCGGTCAGCCGCAGCGGATGGCGCTGCCGTCTTGCTGATCGGAAACCGGCAGCAGCCGGATGCCCTGAAACCCTGCCTGCGGGTGACAACCGGGGCCGGGCAGTGATCGCGATCATCCCCTGCGCCGGGGCCCGGTGACACACCCCGCAGTGCACTTGCCCCCTTGCGTCTGCGCCTCTATGGATGGCGCATGACGCTGTTGGACCGCCTTCTTGTTCCGGTCGCCCTGCTGTTGGCGGCCTGCACCCCGCCGCCCGATTTCGAATCCGCCCGCCAGCCTCCTGGTCCCGGCAGCTTTCCGCCGATCAGGCCGCTGGACGAGGTTGTGGCCGCTGGCAATCCGCCGTCCCTGACCGAAACCGATGCCGCCGCCCTCAGGTCGCGCGCGGCGGTGCTGCAGGCCCGCGCCGCCGCCCTGCCCGCCTCCGCGACCGATCCCGAAACGCGGGCACGGCTGGACGCGGCCATCACCGCCTGCACCCCGTGATCCGCTTTGTTGCAAGCCCGGACGCAACCCGCTAACAGGGCGGCGAAAGCCACCCCTGGAGTGTTGCCCATGCCCGCCCCCCTGCGCCTTGGTCTCGCCGGTCTTGGCACGGTCGGCATCGGCGTGGTCAAGATCGTGCAGCGCCACGCAGACCTGATCGCGGCCCGCGCGGGGCGGCAGGTACAGATCGCCGCCGTCTCGGCCCGCGACCGCGGCAAGTCCCGCGATGCGGACCTGTCCGCCTTTGCCTGGGAAAGCAACCCGGTGGCGCTGGCGCGCCGCGATGATGTCGATCTGTTCATCGAGGTAATGGGCGGCGCGGACGGTGCGGCGAAACACGCCACCGAAGCGGCCATCGCCGCGGGCAAGGATGTGGTCAGCGCCAACAAGGCGCTGCTGGCCCATCATGGCCAGGCCCTTGCCGAAGCGGCCGAAGCCAAGGGCCATGTCATCCGCTTCGAGGCCGCCGTCGCGGGCGGCATCCCGGCAATCAAGGCGCTGACCGAAGGGCTGGCGGGCAACCGTATCCGGCGCGTCATGGGCGTGTTGAACGGCACCTGCAACTACATCCTGACCCGGATGGACTCTGCCGGCCTGCCCTATGATGCGGTGTTCGAAGAAGCCCGCGCCCTGGGGTATCTGGAAGCGGACCCCACCCTGGACGTGGGCGGCATCGATGCGGCCCACAAGCTCAGCCTGCTGGCCGCCATCGCCTTTGGAACCCGGGTCAGCTTCGCCGCGGTAGAGCTTGAAGGGATTGGAAAAATCTCTATCGAGGATATCCGCCGCGCTGCCGATCTGGGCTTCCGGATCAAGCTTCTGGGCGTGGCCCAGGTCACCGGGCGCGGGCTGGAACAGCGTATGACGCCCTGCCTTGTGCCCGCCGACAGCCCGCTGGGCCAGTTGCAGGGCGGCACCAACATGGTGGTGCTGGAAGGCGATGCGGCGGGCCAGATCGTGCTGCGCGGGGCAGGTGCCGGCGAAGGGCCGACGGCCAGCGCGGTCATGGCCGATGTGATCGACATTGCGCGCGGCAGCCGCCTGTCCACCTTCGGCCAGCCCGCCCATACGCTGGCCACCCCGATCCCTGCCGCCGCCGCCACCCCCGCCGCGCATTACCTGCGCATGACGCTGCTTGACCGGCCGGGGGCGCTGGCCAAGATCGCCACCGCCCTGGGCGATGCCGGCATTTCCATCGACCGGATGCGCCAGTACGGCCATCTTGGTGCCCATGCCCCGGTGCTGATCGTCACCCACAAGGCCGCCCCCCAAGACATCGCCCACGCGATCGGCCGCTTCGCCGCCACCGGCGTGCTGGTGGGCGAACCCGTGGCGATCCGGATCGAAGAGATGTGACGGGGGGCCGGAACGCGCCAGTCACAAAGGCTGCTGACTGAAAAGCAGGAACCTCTTCCGCGCGGGCCACGCATTGCGGCCGGGGCCAGCGCCCGCGACCTGCGCTGCGCGTGCCACGGGTCCGCCAGGGCCCAAAGCCCCCGGCCAGCGCCGCCCCGCCCCCGGCGGGCGTTTCATCCTGGCCGGGTCCGGCGCTATCATTCGTTGCACGTGCGGGAACGGTCCTCATGCGACCGTGGCCCTGACCGGGCTGGGAAACGCGGTGCGTGTCCGGGTCCGCCCGGAGCGGCAAGCCGCCTGTGCGACGGATCAGGATAATTTCCGCGTCCGGCAGGCGGCGTGGACGATCCTTTCATCACCCTGTTCTCATGATCGCCGTCAACCCCTTGTTTCATGGCACTGGATACCAACGGTTCGTTGATGTGGCTCTGGGGGATTCCCAAGCAGTTCTTTCTCTGAATCTATAGCCGTCCATCAAAAGGGGGGGTGCGATGTCGGGGATCGAGATCACGCGACGGGAACTGACGGCGGGGAAGTTGCGCGGGGCGGCGGGGAAGAGCCGGGATGCCAAGGCGGCGCGCCGGATGCTGGCTTTGGCGCTGGTGCTGGAGGGGGTGGATCGGACGCGGGCAGCCGAGACCTGCGGAATGGACCGGCAGACCTTGCGGGGTGAGAAGGATCAGGAAACTGTCCGGGGGACAGTTTCCCCGACGAACGGGCACCGGTACAATGCCGAAGGTCTGGCGGGACTGTCCGACCGTTGGAATGGGGTGCGGGTTCCACGCCTTTCGCCCGCCCAGATGGCGGAGCCCGGCGCCTGGGTCGGGGCGGGCCCGGACCCCGCGCTGGACAGGGGGGTGCGCTGGCGCAGGCAGGACCTTCAGCGCCGGATTGCCACCGCCTTCGGCATCGAGGTGCAGGAGCGCACCGTCGGCAAGTATCTTGAGAGCCCTGGCTATCGCAGCCTCTCGGTGCGCCCGCAGCACCCAAAGAGCGATCCGGGCGCGCAGGCAGCGTTCAAAAAACTTCCCCGAAGCGGCAGCGGCGGCGATCCCCGAGGCCGCGCGGGGCAGGCCGCCCGAACTCTGGTTCCAAGGGTTCGTCATGGTGCCGCCACGGGTCCAAGGCCCATGGCGGACGCGCGCGTTGGCCAGCAGGGCACGCTCACCCGCGTCTGGGCCAGGCGCGGCACCAGACCCCGCGCACCCCGCGATACCCGCTGCCAATGGGCCTCTATCTTCGGGGCCGTCTGCCCCGCACGTGGCGCCGCGGCAGGGCTGGTCCTGCCGACCGTCACCACCCAGGCAATGAACGCCCACCTCGCGGAACTCTCCCGCAACGTCGCAGCGTTCGTCGGGAAAACCATCCCCCGGATGGTTTTTTTCCCTCCTCACCCCATGCCGTCCTCGTCCTCCACGGCGCAGGCTGGCACGGATCGGTCGCCCTCGTTGTCCCCGACAACCTCTCCCTGCTGACCCTGCCCCCCTACAGTCCGGAACTGAACCCGGTCGAGAACGTCTGGCACTATCTGCGCGCCAACTGGCTCGCCATCAGCGTCTTTGACAGCTGCGATGCAATCCCCGACGCCTGCTGCACCGTAAGGAACCGCTTCGCCAACGATCCCAAAACCGTAGCCTCAATCACCGAACGATCATGGGCACAGTTCAGTTGAAAGGGCCGTTGGTATGATACTCATCACGGATTGCCGCCAGTCGCGCGTTCCACTGGTGCAGTGCCTCGTCCTTTGCGTCAGAGACGTCGCGCAGGGCGGCTCCGCTCACCCGTGGCACAGTGTCCGGGGGCGTCAGGGCATTCAGCAGCTTCCGGGTGTTGTCGGCGATGACGCGGTCGAGTTGGCCCGTGAAATCGTCCCGCAGGTCGGCATAGACGGGGAAAAGCGATTTGATCGAAATGCCCGCACCGTCACCCTACGCCGTGCCGTTGTGCTTTGGGATGACATACGGCCCGCCGCCACCGTGGCGCAGGAATTCCCCAAGGACTGCACGGCATGGAACCTCTCGCAGGTTCGCGGGGGAGTTGGTTTTTCATTCGTTGACGGGCTATCAGGCGACTGTCCGTTGTTTCGATCAAACCCCGTGCCCGCGCGGCCTTAACGTGCCGCCCCAAGATCGAAGATCTGCGCGCGGTGCTGCGCCATGTAGATGCGCATCCAGGGCGTGAACCGCTCCGGCCAGCGCTGCAATTCGCGGTCCAGCTCGGGCAGGCCGATCCAGCGCACCGCCTCCACCTCATCGGGGTCGGGCGTCACCGACAGGTCTGCCGGGGCTTCGGCCAGCAGGATATCGACCAGCTCATGTTCGGTCAGGCCATTGCCGACATCGGCGCGGTATTCGATCCTGTCGCGCAGGCGCAGCTGCAGGCCGCCGATGCCCAGTTCTTCGCGCAGGCGGCGCTCTGCGCAGGCCACAGGACCTTCGCCCCAGTGCGGATGGGTGCAGCAGGTGTTGGTCCACAGGCCCGGCGTATGATACTTCCCCGCTGCCCGGCGCTGCAGCAGCAGGTCCGCCCCCCGCATCACAAAGACCGAGACTGCCGGATGGCGCAGGCCGCGTCGGTGAACCTCCAGCTTTTCCACCGGCACCAGTTTGCCGTCCAGAAAGGCCGGAATCATCCCTGTCATGTCGCCGCTGCCGGGATCAGGCGCAGAAGATGCGCCAGGTTCTTGAAGCCGATCCTGAGATGCGCCATCGGGCGCGCCTTCACCAGACGCTTGTTCATATAGGCCTCGAACGTCAGGCGCTGCACGTCGCGGTCATGGCACAGGCTGACGAAGCGTTCGCGGCGCTCGTCGGATTGGTAATAGGCATCCTGCATCGAGCGCAGCACCCGGAAGACGGTCCTGTGCTCTTTCATGAACAGCTTGCGCGCCAGCGCCAGGTCCGCCGCCCGTCCCGAGGCAAGACAGGCCAGCGCCGCCGTCGCGGCGACACGGCCCCCGACCATGGCATAGTAGATGCCTTCGCCGGACGAGGGCGCCACCACACCGGCGGCATCGCCCGCCAGCACCACGTCGCGGCCATTGTCCCATTTATCCAGCGGCTTCAACGGAATGGGCGCGCCTTCGCGCCGGATCGTCCTGCAATCGGCCAGCCCGGAGGCAGCGCGCAGATCGGCCGTGGCCTGTTTCAGGTCAACCCCGTCCAGCCCGGTGCCCATGCCGACACTGGCCTGGGGGCCATGCGGAAAGACCCAGCCGTAGAAATCGGGGCTGATGCGCCCGTCATAGATGACATCGCAGCGGGTCGGGTCATACTCTGCCGTCGCCGGCGGGGCCGCGATAATCTCGTGATAGGCAATGACGTAAGGGATCTTGTCGCCGCCCGGCACCTCGGCCCGCGCAACGCCGGACCGCGCCCCGTCGGCGCCGATCACCAGCCGGGCGGTCACGCGCATCGCATCCCCGCTGGCCTTGTCGCGGTAGATCACATGGGTCCCGGCTGCGTCACGTTCGATCGCGGTGAAGGTCCCGGTCAGAAGACGGGCCCCCGCGGCCACGGCACGGTCGCGCAGGAAGGCATCGAAATGCTCGCGGTCCACCATGCCGACATAGCCGTTTTCGATGGCGATATCGACCGCCCGCCCGGTGGGCGAGATCATCCGCGCGGTCTTGATCCGCGCCACGATCTGGTTGTCGGGAATGTGAAAATCCTGAATGAGGCGCGGCGGAATGGCACCGCCGCAGGGCTTGATCCGCCCGGCCCGATCCAGCAGCGCCACGCGCGCGCCGGCGCGGGCAAGATCCTCGGCCGCCGTGGCCCCGGACGGGCCGCCGCCCACTACGATGACGTCATGGATCATGCTTACTCTCCCGGAACCAGGGTGGCGGACAGGTGGCGTTCACGCCCCGGGTCGATCACCCGCAGCGCCAGCCCGGCGGCAACAAGAAACAGAACAGCCTCGGCGGCAAAGACAGCGGCAAAGGCCAGGTCCGGCGCAAGCAGCAGGCGCAGCGCATCAACGGCCACCGCCCCCGTCAGGCCGCCCACCCCGGCGGCAATGGCCTGCGCCGCCCCCCAAAGCCCCATCCGGGTGCCTTCCCGGTCGCTGCGGCCCTGCCCGGCCAGCGCCATCATCGCGCCGATCGCCGCCACGGCGAAGACGCCGTTGCAAAAGCCCAAAAGGATGGTCAGCGGCAGGATCAGGTTCACCTGCAAGGGGCCGATCAGCGCGATGCCCAGCAGCGTGGCCGCCGAGCCTGTGCACCCGCCCACCACCCAGGCGCGCAGCGACCCGATGCCCAGCCCGGTCGCGGCGATGCCCACCGCCAGCATCCCAACAAAGACCCCGCCGTTCTGTGCCCCCGACAGCGAGGTGGACTGACCGGGCGTTAGGCCGAAGACAAGGCCCGCATAGGGTTCCAGGATCAGTTCCTGCATGAAATAGGCGGTCATCGACAGGAAGACGAATTGGGTAAAGCGGCGCGCCTGCGGCTCTGCCCAGATTTCCATAATGCCCTTTCGCAGCGGCTGGCGCGCCTCAACCACTGGCGCTGACCCGCCCTTTTCCAGGCCCAGTAGGGCCAGAGTGGTCAGCACGACCGCACCGGCGGACACGCAGGCGACAATTCCCAGCAGGCGGCCGGGTGAATAGGGATCCAGCAGCGCACCCACAATGCCTGCGGTTGCCGCAATGCCGAAGATCATCATCAGCCAGATGATCGTGGCCGCCGCCGCCCGGCGGCGCGGCGCGGTCGCGGCCGCAAGGAAGGCCAGAACCGAGGTGCCGCTGGCCCCGGCCCCGGCCCCGATCAGCGCATAGGCCAGCATTGACAGGACCAGACCGGGCACGGGCATAGCGGCCCAGATCGCCACGGCAAGGGCGGCCAGAAACCCGCCCAGGGCCAGCACAGCCATCCCGCCGACGATCCAGGGCGTGCGGCGGCGGCTAAGGTCGGACCAATGCCCCCAGCCCGGCCGGGACAACTGCATCGCGTAATGCAGCCCCACCAGCAGCCCGGGCACCAGCGCCGGCAGCGCCAGTTCCACCACCATGATGCGGTTGAGCGTGGAGGTCATCAGCACAATGATTGCGCCAAGCGACATCTGGGCCAGGCCAAGGCGCAGGATCGACACCCAGGACAGCATGCTCAGCCCCCCCCGATTCCGCGCAGCGCCACCGCCGCCACCATCATTCCGGCCACATAAAGCACAACGCCGGTGCCATTGTACCAAGGCGCCTTGCCCCTGGGGTCGCGCAGCAGCACGCGCATCGCGGCCATCTGCGCGATCAGGCCGGCCAGAATCGCCGCCGCAAACAGCGGGCGGCCCCAGACGACCAGCATGCAGATCACGATCAGCTGCGGCACCGTCATCATGATGCAGGCCAGCCGCGCCGCCGCTTCGGGGCCCATGGTCACGGGCAACGACCGGACCCCAAGCTGACGATCCCCTTCCAGCGCCTTGAAATCATTCAAGGTCATGATGCCGTGCGCACCCAGGGCGTAAAGCGCGGCCACAATCACGATTTCAACCCCCGGCGCGCCTGCGGCAATGACGGCGGCCCCGGTGAACCAGGGCAGCCCTTCATAGCACAGCCCCACCAGCCCCGGCCCCCACCAGCCAGACCGCTTCAGCCGCACCGGTTCCGCCGAATAGGCCCAGGCAGCCAGAACGGCGGCCACTGTCGCCCCGAATCCCCAGGGCCCCAGCAGCCAGCCAAGCGCCAGGGCCAGTACCGACATCGCAAGTGCCAGCCACAGCCCCCAGCGGCCCGGCATCCGGCCCGAAGGGATCGGGCGGCCCGGCTCGTTGATGGCATCGACATGGCGGTCGCACCAGTCATTCGCGGCCTGGCTCATCCCGCAGACGACCGGACCGGCCAGCAGCAGCCCCAGCGCCAGCTTGGGCCAGGCCCCGTCGGGCAGCGGCCCCGCCGAGAC
This sequence comes from Rhodobacter sp., assembly GCA_020250445.1. GTDB lineage: Bacteria > Pseudomonadota > Alphaproteobacteria > Rhodobacterales > Rhodobacteraceae > Aliitabrizicola. The sequence continues at coordinate 35,566 of JADCEF010000073.1, read as the reverse complement.
GACCCCGCAAAGATAGGCCCACATCGGCGGAAACCAGGTGATCGGTTTCAGCAGTTCCAGCACCGCCGACGGATGCGGGGTGCGGGGCGCATTTATGTGCAGGTTGACACCCATACTGTCAATTAAACATGACAGTCCGGGTCTGGCAAGCTGCATGGCGCAGCGCGGGGCAATTAATTGGCGACCCTTCCCGGCAAAAGGCCGTGCCCGGGCAACAGGGCCGCTCAGGGCTGATCGCCCTCGTTCCCGACCAACCCGTATTTGCGCAGCTTCACATACAGCGACTGGCGCGACAGGCCCAGCATTTCGGCGGCGGCGACGCGATTGTTGCGGGTCAGTTCCACCGCCGTCTCGATGCACATCTTTTCCACGACATCCGTGGTTTCCGCCACGATATCCTTCAGCGTCGAGGACCCCACCAGTTCCATGATCGACCGACCGCCATCTTCGGAGACATTCAGCCCCGGACGGCGCAGGGCCTCGGCCCGGCTGGTGTCGCGGACAACGAAGACAAAGAAGGGCTGCGGGCGATCATTCAGGTATGTTGCCGCAATCTCGACCGAAATCTGCCCGCCATAGGCCGCGTTCACCTTGGTGGCGTACATGCGCATCTGGCCCACGCGCCGCGCATTGTCGCTGAGCACGCGCAGATCCACCGCGCCGCGTGCCAGGAAGTCGCCCAAGGACCGGCCCTTGACGGCGGCAAGGCTGGCAGAATCGGTCAGGTTCAGGAAGGCTTCGTTGGCGCTGCGGATCATGCCGTCCATATCGGTAAAGACCACGCCATCGGCCCCTTCATGGAACAGCCCGAACAGATTCTCGGTCAGCTCGTCGCGCTGCGCATCACCGACATCGGCCAACTCAAGGCGGCACATCAGCAGCCGCTCGCCCGCCGCGCGGAAGACTGTGGGAACCACCAGAAGACGCTTGTGCGACCGGCGCGCCTGCAGTTCCAGCGGCGACGAACTGTCGGTGATCGCCAGATTGGCCATCGATTCCAGAAACTCTCCGCGACGACGCCCTTCGAATTCCTGGGCAATGGCGGCACCGATCATGTCCTGCCGCGACCCGCCCAGAACAACAGCGGCCGCAAGGTTCAGGTCCACGATGCGCCCTGTGGTCATCGAGACAACGACAATGGCATCCCGTGTCGTTTCCATCAGAACGCGGTAGCGGGTATCGATCTCACGCTGGGCTTCGTAATCACGCTCCAGCGCAAGCTGCGCCTTCACCAGCTGCTGCTGCATCTCGGCAACCGGCCGCAGATCGCGCCCCAGCATCAGGATGGTTCCGTCCGCAGCGACGCGGTGCAGCGCGTAGCGCACCGGGAATTCAAAGCTGTGGTCGTCCAGGTGGTTCAGCTCGACCGCGCGGGTGCCGCCCTGCTGGATCAGTTCCCGCAGCCGGGCATCGAACTTGCCAATGCTTTCCACGGTCAGCACCTGGCGCAGCGGCTGGCCTTCCCATTTGTTAAGGGTACCGAAGGACCGGTGGTGCGGATTTACCAGCACAGACCGGATCACGCCATCGGCTGACAGGATCAGCGCGATATCGGACGCGGTCGCAATGATCTGCCCCATCAGATCGTGGGGGATGGATGCTATCGACCCATCTGTCGTACTATTGTGATCGATGGCTTTCACAAGATCATCTTACCTTTTGGCCGACGACCCCTTCGGGTCGCGGCTGCGTCACCCCCGCAAGGAAATCTTGGCCGGAACTGCCGCCGCCCCGGCCGGAACCAGCGGGGCACAGCCGCAGAACGTCAAAGCCTCGCCAAGGTCTTGCGTCACATAATCGACACCCGTCCGGGCAACCACATCTGACCGCCCGGCAACCCCCGCCCCGCCCGCCACAATCGGCATGCCCCGGGACCCCGAACTGCGCAGCGTGTCGACCAGTGCGGCGGAAACCTCAAACCGTTCCCCATGGCCGATCGACAGCATCGCCGCATCAAAGGTCCGCGAGCGCAGCAGCTCGGTCACCTCGGCGCGCTCCGGCCCCAGCCGCAGGCAGACCGACAGGCCCATGCGGCGCATCTGACCGGTCACCACGACCGCCCCCAGCGTGTGCTGCTCGGTGCCGGGCACGATCATCAGGACGGACCTGCGCCCCGGCAGGTGCGCCGGGTCACCGCCCCAGCGTGTGCCGATGGCCCGGACCAGGGCCTGCAGGCGGGCTGTGGCGATCGTGACTTCGGCAAAGCACAAGCGATCCGCGACCCAATGCGAGCCCAGATGTTGTGCGGCGGCCGGAATATAGGCATCGGCCATGGCCGCCGGAGAGATGCAGGCCCGGCGAAAGGCGGCCAGCGTTTCTTCCACCCGCTCGCCGTCCGATGTGACCATGCCTTCGGCCAGGGCCAGCACAAGGTCGGGGCGCAGGGTGGACGAGGTTCTGCGGCTGCGGTCGACCAGCACATCCAGGACGCGCGCCGCAAACACGGCAATCGGATCGCCCCCGTCGGGAAGGCGCGCCCTGTCGTCCCTGACACGAGTGTCACCCATGATCGCCCCCTGCGGCTCGGGGCGTGGCCGCCCGACCGGTCGAAAGTCGCGTCTTTGCGCACTGATTTACACTCATTCATAGCCGAAGCAATGTCAAAGAAAATTGACACTGTGGCGATTCCCTGCTTCTCTTCCTGCAAAAGTCCGCTGACAGCCTGCAATGATCCGCAGTATTTCCTTGCTTTTTTGCGACTGACCGGCACGCACCCCCCGCCGAAGAAGCACGTTGCAAGAGTGTAAGTTTTGGTTGACACCTTCGGGGCCGCAGAGCAAGGTCAACACAGGAAGACGTCCAAGGGAGGCGCCAGATGCCGCAGGAAAGCCGCCAGGCAACGCCACGTGCCCGGCTGTATTCACCGGCAGAACGGGCGCGGCGCGATGCCTCGCGCTGGACGGTGATCCAGGGGGTTCTGGCACCGGTCCAGTTTCTGGCCTTTGCCGTCTCGCTGGTTCTGGTACTGCGCTGTCTTGCCACCGGCGACGGCTATGCGGCTGCAACCCTGTCGATCCTGGTCAAGACCGCGCTGCTTTACACCATCATGATCACCGGCGCGATCTGGGAAAAACAGGTTTTCGGGCGCTATCTTTTTGCCCCGGCCTTCTTCTGGGAAGACGTTGTCAGCTTTGTCGTGATCGCGCTGCACACCGCCTATCTTGCCGCACTCTGGCATGGCGGCCTGCCGCAGCAGGACATGCTGCTGCTCGCCCTTGCCGCCTATGCGGCCTATGTCATCAATGCCGGGCAGTTCCTGTACAAGCTGCGCCTGGCCCGGCGTGATGCCGGGGTAGCGGCATGACCGCCCTGCCCGCCGGCGGCTGCCGCGACCTGCCGGTCCTGCGCGAACGCGGCCAGCGCGAGGTGTTCTGCGGCCTGACCGGACTCATCTGGCTGCACCGCAAGATGCAGGATGCCTTCTTTCTGGTGGTGGGCAGCCGCACCTGTGCCCATCTGCTGCAATCGGCCGCCGGGGTGATGATCTTTGCCGAACCCCGCTTCGGCACGGCGATTCTTGAGGAAAAAGACCTGGCCGGGCTGGCCGATGCCCAGACCGAGCTTGACCGCGAGGTGGACCGCCTGCTGGCCCGCCGTCCCGATATCCGGCAGCTGTTCCTTGTGGGGTCCTGCCCGTCAGAAGTGATCAAGCTGGATCTTGCGAAGGCCGCCGAACGGCAAAGCGCGCGTCATGCGCCGCATGTGCGGGTGTTGAACTTCTCGGGCTCCGGCATCGAGACGACCTTTACCCAGGGCGAGGATGCCTGTCTGGCCGCCATGGTCCCGGTCCTGCCGAAGACGCAGGCGCGCGAACTGTTGCTGGTCGGTGCGCTGCCCGATGTGGTGGAAGACCAGGCGCTGGCCCTGCTTGCCGCCATGGGCATCACCCCGGTCCGCGTTCTGCCCGCGCGCCGGTCAGGCGAGATGCCTGCCGTCGGGGCGCATACGGTTTTCGCCCTGACCCAACCCTTTCTGGCCGACACGCGCGAGGCGCTGCTGCGCCGGGGCGCGCGCCAGATCACGGCCCCCTTCCCCTTCGGCGAAGAAGGCACGACGCTGTGGCTGCGCGCTGTGGCCGATGAATTCGGCGTGCCTTCGGACCTGTTCGACTCCGTGACCGCTGCCCCCCGCGCCCGTGCCCGCAAGGCGGTGGCCGCCCAGGCCGAAACGCTGCGGGACCGCACCCTGTTCTTCTTCCCCGACAGCCAGCTTGAGGTGCCGCTGGCCCGGTTTCTGGCGCGCGAATGCGGGATGCGGCCCCTCGAGGTGGGCACGCCCTATCTGCACCGCGACATCCTTGGCCCCGACCTTGACCTTTTGCCGCCGGTCCCGGTGCTGTCCGAAGGCCAGGATGTGGACCGCCAGCTGGACCGGGCGCGCGCGCAGCGCCCGGACCTGACGGTCTGCGGCCTTGGTCTGGCCAATCCGCTGGAGGCCGAAGGACTGGCCACGAAATGGGCGATCGAACTGGTGTTCACGCCGGTGCATTTCTATGAGCAGGCCGGCGATCTGGCCGGGCTTTTCGCCCGCCCGCTGCGCCGCCGCGCCCTGCTGTCGCCAGGTGCCGCGCTGGAGGCCGCAGAATGACGCCCGCGCAAAGCCTCATTTTCTGTTCAAAAATATCCTCTGGGGGCCCGGGGGGCGAAGCGCCCCCGGTCCGCAGGCCATCATGAAGCTGACCGTCTGGACATATGAAGGCCCGCCCCATGTCGGCGCGATGCGTGTCGCCACAGCGATGCAGGGGCTGCACTATGTGCTGCACGCCCCGCAGGGCGACACCTATGCGGACCTGCTGTTCACCATGATCGAACGGCGGTCCAAACGGCCGCCGGTCAGCTATACCACCTTTCAGGCCCGCGACCTGGGCGGCGACACCGCCAACCTGTTCCGCACCGCCGCACAGGATGCCTGCGACCGGTTCCGCCCCGAAGCCATCATCGTGGGCGCGTCCTGCACGGCCGAGCTGATCCAGGACAATCCGGGCGGGCTGGCCGAAGCGCTGGGGCTGCCGGTGCCGGTCATCGCACTTGACCTGCCCTCGTACCAGCGCAGGGAAAACTTCGGCGCCGATGAGACCTTCCTGCAGATCGTGCGCCATCTGGCACGCCCCATGGCGCGCACGGCACGGGTCAGCTGCAACATCCTGGGGCCGACTGCGCTGGGCTTCCGGCACCGCGACGATCTGGCCGAGATCACCGCGCTTCTGGAAGAGATGGGCATCGAGGTGAACCTGGCCGCCCCGATGGGTGCGCGCCCCGGCGATATCGCCCGCATGGGGGCTGCGCATTTCAACGTCCTGCTGTACCCGGAAACCGCCGAATCCGCAGCCCGCCATTGCGAGACGGCCTTTGGCCAGCCCTATACCCGGACGGTCCCGATCGGTGTTGCGGCCACCCGGGCCTTCATCGCCGAAGTGGCCGCCCTGGCGGGTACGGCGCGGCACCCCGACGAGGCGCGCCTGCGCCAGCCCTGGTGGGCGGCCTCGGTCGATTCGACTTATCTGACGGGCAAGCGCGTTTTCCTGTTCGGGGACGCCACCCATGTCATCGCCGCCGCGCGGATTGCGCGCGACGAGATCGGCTTTGAGGTGTGCGGCATGGGCTGTTACAACCGCGAACAGGCCCGTGCCCTGCGCGCGGCGGCAAAGCAGTTCGGGGTCGAGCCGCTGATCACCGACGATTATCTGGAGGTGGAGGCCGCCATCGCCGCCCTGCAGCCGGAACTGATCCTGGGCACGCAGATGGAGCGGCACATCGGCAAGCGGCTGGGCATTCCCTGCGCCGTGATCTCTGCCCCGGTCCATGTCCAGGATTTCCCCGCGCGCCATTCGCCGCAGATGGGCTTTGAAGGCGCGAATGTGATTTTCGACACCTGGGTGCATCCGCTGGTGATGGGGCTGGAAGAGCATCTTCTGCACATGTTCCGCGATGACTTCGAGTTTCACGATGCCGCCGGCCCGTCGCATCACGGCGGCCATGCGCCGCGCAGCCTGTCAGACGCGCCGGGGGCTTTGCCCCCGCACCCCCAGGATACTTCTGAACGGAAAATGCCAGAGGCCCCTGCGGCAGACAGCATCGTCTGGCTGTCTGATGCCGAGCGCGAGTTGAAGAAAATCCCCTTTTTCGTGCGCGGCAAGGCACGGCGCAACACCGAAAACTTCGCCGCCGGCAAAGGTCTGAACGAAATCAGCATCGACACGCTTTACGAGGCAAAGGCCCATTATGCGCGATGACCGGCATATGAACGCCTATCGCGTCGTCATCGTGACGCTGGACCGGCATGCCGCAGGCCCCGCCGCGCGGGTGACGCCGCGCCTGCAGGCGGATTTTCCCGGCATCACTGTCGATATCTTCGCCGCCGCCGAATGGGGCAACAACCCAGGCACCCTTGCCGAATGCGAGGCGGCGCTGCGCGGGGCCGACATCGTCATTGCCAACCTGTTGTTTCTTGAAGAACATGTGGCACCGATCCTGCCGCATCTTCAGGCGGCACGGGCGCGCTGCGATGCCTTCGTGGGCATGATCACCGACGGCCAGATCGTACGGCTGACCAAGATGGGCGATCTGGACATGTCCAGGCCCGCCTCGGCGGCGATGCAACTGCTCAAAAGCCTGCGCGGGTCAAAGGGGCCGTCAGCGGCATCGGGCGAAAAGCAGATGAAGATGCTGCGCCGCCTGCCGAAGATCCTGCGCTTTCTGCCCGGCAAGGCGCAGGACCTGCGGGCCTGGTTCCTGTCGATGCAATACTGGCTGGGCGGATCGGACGACAATATCGAACAGATGCTGCGTTTTCTGGTGTCGCGCTATGCCACGGGCCGCAACTGGGCAAAGTCCGCCGCGAAAGCCCCGGTCGATTACCCGGATGTCGGCCTGTATCACCCGGCCCTGCCCGGCCGGATCACCACGCGGCTGGCCGATCTGCCGCGCCCCGCCGGGGCGCGGGGGACCGTCGGCCTGCTTTTGCTGCGGTCATACGTTCTGGCCGATGACCGGGCGCATTACGATGCCGTGATCGCCGCGTTCGAGGCGCAGGGGCTGGCCGTGGTCCCCGCCTTTGCCGGCGGTCTGGACGGACGCCCGGCGATGGAGGCGTTTTTCCGCAGTCCGCAGGGCCCGGCCGTGGACGTTCTGGTGTCGCTGACCGGGTTCAGCCTGGTGGGCGGGCCCGCCTATAACGACAGCCCGGCGGCGGTGGCGGCGCTGACCGCGCTGGACGTGCCCTATGTCGCGGCCCATCCGCTGGAGTTCCAGACGCTGGCGCAATGGGCGGCCTCGGGTGGCGGGCTTGGCCCGGTGGAAACCACCATGCTGATCGCCCTGCCCGAAATTGACGGGGCAACCAACCCCACCGTCTTTGCCGGGCGGCACGGGTCCGAGGCCTGCATGGGCTGTGCGCGGCGCTGCGCCGGGGCATCGGATGTGCGCGCCATGGCCCCCTGCCCGGAGCGTATCGGCGCGCTGGCCGACAAGGTGGCGCGGCTCGCGGCCCTGCGCCGCAGCCGGGTGGCGGACCGCAAGGTTGCCATCGTGCTGTACGGCTTTCCGCCGAATGCCGGCGCGGTCGGCACCGCCGCCTATCTGTCCGTCTTCGAATCCCTGCACAACACGCTGCAGGCCATGGCGACCGAAGGTTATGACGTGACCCCTCCGGCGACAGTGGACGAATTGCGTGCGGCAGTCCTGCAGGGCAATGCCGCCCGGTTCGGCCAGCCCGCCAATGTCGTCGCCCATGTCGGCGCGGATGATATCGTGGCGCGCACGCCCTGGCTGGCCGAGGTCGAGGCCGCCTGGGGACCGGCCCCGGGGCGCATCCAGTCCGACGGGCGCGGCGTCTTTGTGCTGGGCGCGCAGTTCGGCAAGGTCATGGTCGGCATCCAGCCCGTCTTCGGGTACGAGGGCGACCCGATGCGCCTTCTGTTTGAAAGGGGTTTCGCCCCGACCCATGCCTTCACCACCTTTTACCGCTGGCTGCGCGAAGACTTCGGCGCGGATGCGCTGCTGCATTTCGGGATGCATGGCGCGCTGGAATTCATGCCGGGCAAGCAGGCGGGCATGGGGCCGGGCTGCTGGCCGGACCGGCTGATCGGCGGTCTGCCCAACATCTACCTTTATGCCGCCAACAACCCGTCGGAAGCCACCCTGGCCAAGCGCCGGTCAAACGCGATCACCGTGACGCATCTGACCCCGCCCCTGGCGCAGGCCGGGCTCTACAGGGGCCTGTTGGAACTGAAGGACAGCCTGAAGCGCTGGCGCGCCGCCGGACCGGAGGCGGCGGAACTGCCCGAACTGGAAGGCCTGATCGCGGAACAGGCGGCGGCGGTGGATCTGGGCGACACGCCCCCGGCGGCGCTGTGGATCAAGCTGCTGGAAACCGAAGAGGCTCTGATCCCGGACGGGCTGCATGTGCTGGGCCGACGGCCCGATGCCGCCGCGATGGCCGGGTATCTGGACATTCTGGCCGGGGAGGACGCCGCCAAACGCGCCGAGTATGCCGCAAAACTGGCACAGGACAGCGAAATCCCGGCGCTGCTGCGGGCGCTGGACGGGCGCTTTATCGCCCCCGTGCCGGGCGGAGATCTGATCCGCAGCCCGGACATCCTGCCCACGGGGCGCAACATCCATGCCTTTGATCCGTTCCGGATGCCAACCGAATTTGCCCTGCGCGACGGCGCGAAACAGGCGCAGCGGCTGCTAGAGGCGCATCCCGTCCTGCCACGTTCGGTGGCACTGGTGCTTTGGGGGTCTGACAACATCAAATCCGATGGCGGGCCGATCGGCCAGGCCCTTGCCCTGATCGGCGCGCGGCCCCGGTTCGACAGCTATGGCCGCCTGTCGGGTGCCGACCTGATCCCGCTGGCCGAACTGGGCCGGCCGCGGATCGATGTGGTGATGACCCTGTCCGGCATTTTCCGTGACCTTCTGCCCTTGCAGACCCGGATGCTGGCCGAGGCCGCTTTCAAGGCCGCGACCGCAGATGAGCCTGCCAGCCTGAATTTCATCCGCGCCCATGCGATGGCCTATGCCGCGCAGATGGATGTGGACATGGAAACGGCATCCTTGCGCGTCTTTTCCAACGCGGAAGGCGCCTATGGATCGAACGTCAACACGCTGGTCGATTCCTCGGCCTTTGGCGAGGAAGACGAACTGGCCGATGCCTATGAGGCGCGCAAATCCTTTGCCTATGGCCGCGACGGCAAGGCGGTGAAGAACGCCGCCCTGCTGCAGAAGGCGCTGAAGAACGTCGACATTGCCTATCAGAACCTCGAATCGGTCGAACTGGGCGTGACCAGTCTGGACCATTACTTCGACACGCTGGGCGGCATTGCCCGTGCGGTGCGCCGGGCGCGTGGCGGCACCGGGGAAACGCCGGTCTACATCGGCGACCAGACGCGCGGCACCGGCAAGGTACGCACGCTGCGCGACCAGATCGCGCTGGAAAGCCGGTCGCGGACGCTGAACCCGAAGTTCTATGAAGGCATGCTCCGGCATGGCCCGGAGGGCGTGCGCCAGATCGAGGCGCATGTAACCAACACGCTGGGCTGGTCGGCCACCACCAGGGCCGTGGACCCTTGGGTCTATCAGCGCCTGTCGGAAACCTTCGTGCTGGACGAGGCGATGCGCCGCCGCCTGGCCGATTTGAACCCGCAGGCCAGCGCCCGGATGGCGAACCGCCTCTTGGAAGCAAGCGACCGCAACTACTGGCAGCCCGACGCGGAAACGCTGGCGGCCCTGCAGGGGGCGGCGGATGAGCTGGAAGACCGTCTGGAAGGAATCGCAGCGGAATGACCGGGATGCCCCATTGCGTCAGGCCGGCGGACAGCGGGGGGCCAGCCCCCCGCGCCCCCCGGGATATCTGTGAACAGGCAATGAAACCAAAGGGTTTCAGCCGTGCCAAGGAGGACAGCCGATGAGCCCGCGCGACGAGATTCCGAACCTGCGGGGACTGGATGGCGACGGGTCGGTCCAGGTCCATCAGGACGACAGTCTGAAAATCGAAGGGGCCAAGGTCTTTTCGGTTTATGGCAAGGGCGGGATCGGCAAATCGACCACCTCGTCGAACCTGTCGGCCGCCTTTTCGGTGATGGGCAAGCGCGTGCTGCAGATCGGCTGCGATCCCAAGCATGATTCGACCTTTACCCTGACGGGGCGGTTGCAGGCCACGGTGATCGACATCCTGAAAGAGGTGGATTTCCACCCCGAGGAACTGCGCCCCGAGGATTACGTCGCCATCGGCTTCAACGGCGTGAAATGCGTTGAAGCGGGCGGGCCGCCCGCCGGCACGGGTTGCGGCGGCTATGTGGTGGGCCAGACGGTGAAGCTGCTCAAGCAGCACCATCTGCTGGAAGATACCGATGTGGTGATCTTTGATGTGCTGGGTGACGTGGTTTGCGGCGGCTTTGCCGCCCCGCTGCAACATGCCGACCGCGCCGTGATCGTCACGGCGAATGATTTCGACAGCATCTATGCGATGAACCGCATCATTGCCGCCGTGCAGGCGAAATCGGGCAGCTACAAGGTGCGGCTGGCGGGCTGCGTGGCCAACCGCAGCCGTGAGACGGACGAGGTCGACCGCTATTGCGCCAGGGCCGGCTTCAACCGGCTGGCCCATATGCCCGACATCGATGCCATCCGCCGTTCGCGGCTGAAGAAGAAGACACTGTTCGAGATGGACGAATCCGAAGACATCATGCTGGCGCGGGCGGAATACCTGCGGCTGGCCGACACGCTGTGGCGGTCGGTGGGGGGCGAAGGATCATCCCCGGCCCCCCTGCCCGACCGCGAGATTTTCGAACTGCTGGGATTTGACTGATGACCGACTACCTGGCCACCCGCGACCGGGTCGAGGATTACTTTGACCGCAGCGCAACCAGGGTCTGGGAACGCCTGACCTCGGACGCGCCGGTTTCGCGCATCCGCCAGACGGTGCGCGAGGGGCGCGACCGGATGCGGGCGACCATGCTGTCGCGGCTGCCCGACGATCTGACAGGCGCGCGGGTGCTTGATGCCGGCTGCGGCACCGGGCAGATGACGGCGGAACTGGCCGCGCGCGGGGCCGAGGTGACGGCGGTGGATATCGCGCCGGCGCTGGTCGCGATTGCCCAGGCGCGCCTGCCGGGCGAGCATGCGGCCCGCGTCCGTTTCGCCAGCGGCGACATGCTGGCCGATCATCACGGCCGCTTTGACTACGTGCTGGCGATGGACAGCATGATCTACTACGCAACCCTCGATATTGCGCGGGCGCTGGACCAGCTGGGGGCGCGCACCGACCGGGCGGTGGTGTTCACCGTGGCACCGCGCACGCCGTTCCTGATGACTTTCTGGGGCCTGGGGCAGATGTTCCCGCGCGCCGACCGTTCGCCCGCCATGGTGCCCCATGCCTATGACCGGCTCAACCGCGCCACCGGCAACCGGCTGCGCCGGGTGGCCCGCATCTCGCGCGGGTTCTACATTTCGGAATGTCTGGAGTTCCGGCCGTGATCCTGCGCCGCAAGCATGTGAAGGCCCTGTCGCCGTCATGGCTGCCCTTTGCGGATGCCGCCTCGGAAGACCTGCCGCTGCATCAGCTTTTGCGCCTGTCGCTGTTCCAGATTTCCGTGGGCATGGCGACGGTGCTGCTTTTGGGCACGCTGAACCGGGTGATGATCGTCGAGATGGGCGTGCCCGCCTCGGTCGTGGCCATCATGATCGCGCTGCCGGTGCTGGTCGCCCCGTTCCGCGCCCTGCTGGGGTTCCGGTCGGACACCTACCGCTCTGCCCTGGGGTGGAAGCGCATTCCCTATCTGTGGTTCGGTTCGCTGTGGCAAATGGGCGGGCTGGCAATCATGCCCTTTGCGCTGATCGTGCTGTCGGGTGACCAAAGGGCGGGGCCGGCCTGGGCGGGCGAGGTGCTGGCGGCGCTGGCCTTTCTCATGACCGGGCTTGGCCTGCACATGACCCAGACCGCCGGGCTGGCGCTGGCGGCGGACCGGGCAACCGAAGAAACGCGGCCGCGCGTGGTTGCGATGCTTTATGTGATGTTCCTGATCGGCATGGCGATTTCATCCATTGTCGTGGGCTGGCTGCTGCGTGACTTTGCCCCCCTTACCCTGGTGCGGGTGGTGCAGGGCTGCGCCGCGATGACGCTGATCCTGAACCTGATTGCACTGTGGAAACAGGAAAAGGTCCGCCCGATGTCGCAGGCCGAAATCGCCGCCCCGCGCCCGAAATTCCGCGCAGCCTGGTCTGACCTGCGCCGCGTGCCGGACGCGATGCGGCTGATGGCGGTGGTGGCGCTGGGCGCGCTGGCCTTCAACATGCAGGATGTGTTGCTGGAACCCTACGGCGGCGAGATCCTGGGCCTTTCAGTGGCGGCGACCACGCTGCTGACCGCCAGTTCGGCCATCGGCGCATTGGCGGGATTCGTTCTGGCGGCACGCTGGCTGGGCCGCGGCATGGACCCGTTCCGCATGGCTGCGCGCGGGCCTTTGGTTGGAATCGCGGCGCTGTCGTGCATCGTCTTTTCGGCCCCGATGGGGTCGCCGGCGCTGTTCTACCTGGGTGCGCTTGGCATCGGTCTGGGGGGCGGGCTGTTTGCCGTGGCCACGCTGACTGCGGCGATGAACCTGCCCGAACGTGGACTGGCCGGCCGGGGCCTGGTGCTGGGTGCCTGGGGGGCCGCGCAGGCCACCGCTGCGGGCAGTGCCGTTGCCATCGGCGGGCTCTTGCGCGACGGGATCGGGCATCTTGCGCTTTCGGGCCGGCTCGGCGAGGCGCTGGCGACACCCGCCGCTGGCTACAGCTTTGTCTATCATCTTGAAATCGGACTTCTCTTTGCCACGCTGGCGGCCCTTGGGCCGCTGGTGCGCACCCGCATCCTGACCCGCAATCCCGAACAAGGCAGCGCCCGCCTGGGTCTTGCCGAATTCCCCACCTGACCCCGGAGGACCCTTTCATGGTTGGTGTTACTTTCTTCGGAAACTTCGATCTGGCAAGTCTGGCGATCTGGCTGTTCTGGGGCTTCTTCGCCGCTCTGGTCTACTATCTGCAAACCGAGAACATGCGCGAAGGCTATCCTCTGGAAACCGAGGATGGCGCACCTGCGCCCAACCAGGGGCCGTTCCCGGTGCCGAAACCGAAAACCTTCCGCCTGCCCTTCGGGCGCGGCGAGGTGCAGGCCCCCAACCACGCCCGCGAGGCACGCGAGGTGGCACTGGCCCGCACGGCCGTATCGGAAGGCTTTCCGCATGCGCCAACGGGCGATCCCATGCGGGATGGTGTTGGCCCCGCCTCCTGGGCACCGCGCCGCAACATTCCGGAACTTGACGGGCACGGGCACAACAAGATCGTGCCCATGGCGGTATCGGGCCATTTCACCGTGGCTGCCGGGCGCGATCCCCGCCGGTTGCCGGTGCAGGCCAGCGATCACGTGATCGTCGGCAGGATTTCGGACATGTGGATCGACGGGGCCGAACAGCTGGTCCGCTATCTGGAAGTCACGCTCGACAGCGGGGGCAAACGTCTGATCCCGATGCCGATGGCAAAGATTCATGCGGACCGGGTCAAGGTTTCCTCGATTCCCTCCGATCTCTTCGCCAGTGTTCCCACGACGCGGTCCTCTACCGAAGTGACCCTGCTGGAGGAAGACAAGATCAGCGCCTTCTACGGTGGCGGCACACTTTATGCGGCAGACCGCCGGAAAAGCCGCTGGGACGCGCTGCGCTGACACGACAGGGCTGACCCCGGCGTCAAAGACCGGGGCAGCCGCCCGACGACGCCACGCCAGGAGATCACGATGTCACAGCACAACGACTTTTCCTTCGAGCCGATCCCCGGTCTGCCCGAGCGGCCGCCTTCGGGCGAAGAGATTCTGTGGCAGGGCCGCCCCGACACCCTGGCCCTGGCGCGCGAGGCGATGGGGCTGACCTGGATCGGCGGTTACTTTGTGGTGATCGCGGTCTGGCGCGCCGGTGCTGCTGCGGCGGACCTGCCGCTGCCCCAGGCCCTTGCCGTTGCCCTGCCCTACCTGGGGCTTGGGCTTCTGGCCTGCCTGGTGATCCTTGCCATCGCCTGGGCGCAGGCAAGGGCGACCGTCTATACCATCACCAGCGCCCGCGTGGCCATGCGCATCGGGGCCGCGCTGACGGTCACGCTGAACCTGCCGCACCGGCAGATCGAGGCTGCCAGCCTTGATCTGCGCCGGTCCGGCACCGGGACCATCGCCCTGAAGACACCGGACGACACCCGGCTGTCCTATCTTGTCTGCTGGCCGCATGTGCGGCCCTGGCGGATGCGCCATACCGAGCCGGCGCTCCGCTGCATCCCCGAGGCCGCGCAGGTGGCCCGGATTCTGGCCGAAGCCGCCGAAGCGCGGCAGGCCATGCCGGTTCTGAAGCGGACTGCCGCACAGACGCCGGTTTACGATCAGGACTATGCCCTCGCCACAGGATGACCCCCATGACACACGCATCGCACGACCTCTTGCGCGAGCGGGACCGCGACATGATCCCGACACCCCTGCTGCGGCTGATGCTGGCGCTTGTTGCAGCCAGCCTGCTGCTGGTTTCAGGGGCGGTCCTGACGGGCCGCACCCCCACCGGCCAGCCGAAGGAAAGCCCCGTCACGGCCGACCGCCAGCTGATCCTCAAGACCGGCGGGGCCAAATCCGTAACCCTTTATGACGCGGATGGCAGTTTTCTGACCCACCTTGACCACGGCGGCTTTGTGACCGTTGTTGCCAGCGGGCTGGACCGTGCGCGGACCGTCGCCCGTGTGGGCCAGGACGTACCGGTTACCCTGGCACGGCATGAAAACGGCCGTTTGACGCTGTCCGATCCCGCAACGGGATGGACGGTCGAGTTGACCGCCTTCGGGTCCGACAACGAAGCGGCCTTTGCGGCGCTGCTTCCCGGCGAATGACAGGGGGATATGCCATGCCGCTTTTTTCCCGCAGCACCGAAGAGGTGCCCTGCACCGTCGAGGTCAGCCACCGCTTCGAATCGCTTCATGCCCATGTCCGTTTCAACAACGGTGCCGTCGTCTTTCCGGGCGACGAGGTTCTGGTGCATGGCAAGCCGGTTCTTGCCGCTTACGGCGAAGTGATTGTCGAGGACCGGACCGCAACCATCACCCGCGCCAGCCTGCTGGAACGCCTCTGGACCCGGATGACCGGGGACTTCGGGTTCATGGAACTGTGCGAATTCTCTTTCTCGGATGAGGTGAAGCTGTGAACGCAACCCCGCTGGACCTGTATCCTGATCCGGTCGAATCCGATTTTGCCGCCACTGACACCACGGCGATGGCCACGGAAACGACGCTGCTCAACCCGCGCTTCTACACGACCGATTTCGACGAGATGGACCGGATCGATGTCACTCCGGTGCGCCCCGCCTGGGACAGGCTGATCGCCCAGATGAAATCGGACCCCAACAGGGGCCATTTCAAGAAGAACGCCGACTGGAACGAGGTGGACTGGGCCGGCATGGACCCGGCCCTGCGCAAGGAATTCATCGACTTTCTGGTGTCCTCCTGCACCGCCGAGTTTTCGGGCTGTGTGCTGTACAAGGAAATGAAGCGGCGCGGCAAGAACCCCGACATCTGCGAGTTGTTCAGCTATATGTCGCGCGACGAGGCGCGCCATGCCGGCTTCATCAACGATGCGCTGCGCGAGGCGGGCGTCGCGGTGAACCTGGGCTTCCTGACCAAGGCCAAGAAATACACCTATTTCCGGCCGAAATTCATCTATTACGCCACCTATCTGTCGGAAAAGATCGGCTATGCCCGCTACATCACCATTTACCGGCATCTGGAAGCCAACCCGGATCAGCGCTTCCACCCGATTTTCAAGTGGTTCCGCGAATGGTGCAATGATGAGTTCAGCCATGGCGAGGCCTTTGCCCTGCTGATGAAGACCGATCCCAGACTGACGACCAGCTTTGTCAACAAGCTGTGGATCAAGTTCTTCCTGACGGCCGTCTATTCGACCATGTGGGTGCGCGACCATGCCCGGCCAGAGTTTCACAAGGCCCTGGGTGTGGACATCGCCTGGTATGATCAGGAGGTGTTCCGCAAGACTTCGGCGATCTCGCGCCAGATCTTCCCGATCGAGCTGGACATCGATCACAGGCGCTGGATTCCCAGTCTGGAGCGGATGAACCGCGCCTTCATCGCCATGGATGCGGCGAAACGGCGGGGCGGACTGGGCGGCAGGCTGGCAGGCTGGGCGGCAGGGGCAAAGGCGCTGTATGCCTTTGTCGCGCTCTACACCATTCCCGCGCATCGCCATGATCTGCCCGCCGATGTCAGGCTGGAGCCATCTTATTGATCCTGATGGCATCATATGGCGCTGCCTGTCCGGCTTCCCCCGGGCTGGCGGGGGGGCGGCCATGACGGGGACACCCTGGCTTGCCGCCCTTGCCGCGCTGTTTCTGTGGTGGTTTTCCACCGGGGTGATCCTGTGGCGCGTGCGCCGCGCCGACAACGGCGGCCCCGAGGGCCATCTGTGGTCCGTGCTGCTGGGCTTGCCGCTGCTGGTCGCCGGGGGGCTTGGCTTTCACCACTCGCTGACCGATGCCTCTGTGACCGGGGTCCACATCGCCTTTCTGTCGGCGCTGGCCATCTGGGGCTGGATCGAGCTTGCCTTTCTGTCCGGCGTCATCACCGGCCCCAACCGCCGCCCCTGCCCCGACACGGCACCGGAATGGGAAAGGTTCCTGCGCGCCTTCGGGACCATCGCCTGGCATGAAATCCTGCTGGCGGTCGTGACGGTTCTGATGGGCCTGATGGCCTGGGACCAGGCCAATCACTTTGGTTTTCTGACTTTCGCGGTGCTGTTCCTGGCGCGGATTTCGGCCAAGCTGAACCTGTTCTTCGGCGTGGCCAATATCAACACCGAATTCCTGCCGCAGCCGCTGGCGCACCTTCCCAGCCACTTCCGCCGCCGCCCGATGAACGGTTTCTTCCCGGTTTCGGTGACGGTGCTGTGCTTTGCCGCCGGCTGCTGGCTGGAACGGCTGATTGCCGCCCCCACCCCGGGTGCCGAGGCGGGGTTTGCCCTGCTGACCGCGCTGACGTTGCTTGCCCTGCTGGAGCACTGGTTCATGGTGCTGCCGCTTCCCGACCAGAAACTGTGGCGCTGGATGATCGACCCGCCGCCCGCACCGAAAAAGACAGCCCCGGCCCATGCCGTGCTGAAGGAGACCCCGCATGGATTTTGAACGTTTCTTCAAGGACGAGCTTGGTGCGCTGAAGGCAGAAGGCAATTACCGCATCTATGCCAATCTTCAGCGCCGCCGCGGCGAACAGACCCGCGCGGTCAACCACCGCAACGAGCCGCGCGAGGTCACCGTCTGGTGTTCCAACGATTATCTGGGAATGTCCCATCACCCTGACGTTGTCGGCGCGATGGTGGATGCCGTGCAGGCCTGCGGCACCGGTGCGGGGGGCACGCGCAACATCTCGGGCAATGCCGTGCATCACATGGCGCTGGAGGCAGAGCTGGCAGACCTGCATGGCAAGGAGGCGGCACTTCTGTTCACCTCGGGCTATGTTTCGAACTGGGCGGCGCTGTCCACGCTGGGTGCCCGGATTCCCGGTGCGGTCATCCTGTCGGATGCCGGCAACCACGCCAGCATGATCGAGGGGATCCGCCATTCGCGCGCCGACAAGGTCATCTGGAAACACAATGACTGGCGCGATCTGGACCGCAAGCTGAAGGCGGTCGGCGACCGGCCAAAGATCGTTGCCTTCGAGTCGGTCTATTCGATGGATGGCGATATCGCGCCGATCCGCGAGATTGTCGAAGTGGCCGAATCCCATGGTGCCATGACCTATATCGACGAGGTGCATGCTGTGGGCATGTACGGTCCGCGCGGCGGCGGCGTCTGCGAACGCGAGGGGCTGGCAGACCGGATCACCCTGATCGAGGGCACCCTGGGCAAGGCTTATGGCGTGGTCGGCGGCTATGTCACAGGAACTGCCGCGCTGTGCGACTTCATCCGGTCCTTTGCCAGCGGCTTCATCTTCACCACCGCCCTGCCCCCCGCCGTTGCCGCCGCCGCCACGGCATCCATCGTGCATCTGAAGGGCAGCGACGTGGAACGGCAGCGCCAGCGCCAGCAGGTGGCGCGGCTGCGCGCCGCCCTGGACCGCCACGGAATCCCGCATATGGCGAATGACAGCCACATCGTGCCGGTGATCATCGGCGATCCGGTGAAATGCCGCATGATTTCGGACATCCTGATGGAAGACTGGGGCATCTATGTGCAACCGATCAACTATCCGACCGTCCCGAAAGGCACCGAACGGCTGCGACTGACCCCGTCCCCGCATCACAGCGATGCAGACATTGACCATCTGGTCATGGCTCTGGCATCACTCTGGCGCAGATGCGCCCTTGCCCATGCGGTGGCGTGACCCACATACTGCACCATATGCCCGGTATGCGGCCGCGTACCGGCGAAGTAACGGGAGGCTATACATGAAACATGCGATCACTGCCCTGACCATCCTTGCCGCATCCAGCGGCATGGCCCTTGCTGCGGGCGACGCCGAAGCCGGCAAGAAGATTTTCAACCAATGCCAGACCTGCCATGTCGTGGCGGATCCTGACGGCAATGTGCTGGCCGGCAAGAACGCCAAGACCGGCCCCAACCTGTACGGGATCATCGGCCGTCCGGCCGCCTCTTACGAAGGCTTCAAGTACGGCGACGGCATCAAGGAAGCCGCTGCCAAGGGCCTGGTCTGGGATGAAGCAAATCTCACCGTCTATGTTCAGGACCCCACCAAGTTCCTTGACGAGTTCACCGGGAACCCGAAGCTGAAAAGCAAGATGGTCTTCAAGGTGAAAAAGGAAGAAGACGCGGCCAATGTCGCGGCCTTCCTGGCTTCGCTCAGCCCTGCCGCAGGCGAAGCGCCGGCCGCGACCGAGTGATCCTGGCCTGACCGCTGCAGGGGGCCGACCGCAGGCGCGGCCCCCTGGCATCAGGTGCAAAGGGGCGCAGGAACAAAGACGACCCTGCCCGCCGGGCGCGCCGCCGCACACGGCGGGCTTGGGCTGTGGGGCGGCCAGAACTGCGGACCGTGACGGCATCTTGCGCCTTCTTCCGCGTGGCGCGGGGCATTGCACCCTCGCCACCGGTTCATCGGGGAATGGCCGGTTAAGCCCCCCCGCGCGGAACCAGGCGCAGAACGCGGCCCGCACGGCGCGCATGGGCGTCTTGGACGACGCGGCAGATGTCGGCACGGGTCAATCCGGCATCGCGGTACATCGCTGCGGGCGCAGCATGGTCGATGAACCGGTCCGGCAGGGTCATGGTCCGCAGGCTGACCCCGCCGTCAAGCTGGCCGGAATTGGCCAGATAATGCAGCACCAGGGCACCGAATCCGCCCTGCGCGCCCTGTTCCACGGTCACAACGGTGCCGTGGTGGCGGACAAGCTGATCGATCAGCGCCGCATCAAGCGGCTTGGCAAAGCGGGCGTCGGCAACGGTCGTGCTGATGCCTGCGCTGTCAAGTTCCTCCGCAGCAGCCAGGCATTCGGCCAGAGACGCGCCCAGCGACAGCAGCGCCACATCGCTGCCCTCTTTCATCACGCGCCCCTTGCCGATGTCCAGCAGGCGGCCCCGCTGCGGCATGTCCACCCCGGCACCGTCACCGCGCGGATAGCGAAAGGCGATGGGGCCCGCGTCATGCGCGGCGGCGGTTGCCACCATATGCATCAGCTCGGCCTCGTCCGCCGCCGCCATCACGGTAAAGCCCGGCAGATTGCCCAGAAAGGCCAGATCGAAGGCACCGGCATGGGTGGCCCCGTCCGCCCCGACAAGGCCGGCCCGATCAATGGCAAAGCGCACCGGAAGGCCCTGCAACGCCACATCATGCACGATCTGGTCGTAGCCCCGCTGCAGGAAGGTGGAATAGATCGCGCAGAACGGACGCAAACCGGCGGCGGCCATGCCGGCGGCGAAGGTGACGGCGTGCTGTTCGGCGATGCCCACGTCGAAGACGCGGCTGGGCATCTGGGCCGCCAGAATGTCAACACCGGTGCCCGAAGGCATCGCCGCTGTCACCGCAACGATCCGGCTGTCGTGGCGGGCCTCCTGCAGCAGCGCCTGCCCGAATACCTTGGTATAGGCGGGCGCGTTTGACGGTGTCGCCTTCTGCTCTCCCGAAAGGACATCGAACTTCGAGACGCCATGGTACTTGTCGGCTGCAGTTTCGGCCGGGGCATAGCCCTTGCCCTTTTTGGTGATCACGTGGATCAGCACGGGACCCGAGGCGCGGACCCGGGCCGCGCGCAGAACCGCAAGCAGATCATCCATGTCGTGCCCGTCAACCGGCCCGATGTAGCTGAACCCCAGTTCCTCGAACAGCGTGCCCCGGTCCTGCTGCCCGGTCACCAGCGCCCGGGCGCGACGTGCGCCTTCGCGCAAGGGCCCCGGCAGGGCCGCTTCCATGCCTTCGGCCAGGCGGGCGAAAGGCATCAGGGGGTTCAGACCGCTGAGGTACCTCGACATGGCACCGACGGGGGGCGCTATGCTCATCTCATTGTCGTTCAGGATCACGAACAGGCGTTTGCCCAGATCGCCGGCATGGTTCATCGCCTCATAGGCCATGCCGGCGGATATGGCACCATCGCCGATCACCGCAATCGCGTCGCCCGTCGGCATGCCCATGTCGCGCCCCGTCGCAAACCCCAGCGCCGCCGAAATCGAGGTCGAGGAATGGGCCGCGCCAAACGGATCGAACGGGCTTTCAGAGCGTTTGGTGAAGCCCGACAGGCCGCCTTCCTGGCGCAGGGTGCGGATGCGGTCGCGCCGCCCCGTCAGGACCTTGTGCGGATAGCACTGATGCCCGACATCGAAGATCAGCTTGTCTGCGGGCGCGTTGAACACCGCATGGATCGCCACGGTCAGTTCCACGACCCCCAGCGAAGACCCAAGGTGCCCGCCCGTCACCGAGACGGCGGAAATCACCTCGGCGCGCAGCTCATCCGCCAGACGGCGAAGCTCGCTGTCCGACAGGCCCTTGAGGTCTGCCGGTCCGCCGATGCGATCCAGAAGGGGGGTTACGGGGCGGGTCATCGCAAGGACCTCCGTCGGGGAAAAGGGTGCCGTGCGGTCATGCGCACGGCACCAGTCGCCTGTCGCCAGCAGGAAGGGAACCGGGCCGGCACGGCCCGAAGATCCGGGCCAGGCGAGACGGCCCGAAGGAAGGTGGACGGCCCCGCGCGGGGGCCGACCGGTTTCAGGCGGCCACAGCCGGGGCGACCGGCATTTGCAGGGCACCGGTCTGCTGTGGCGACGGGGCCTGCTTGCTTTGTTCCGGCAGGGCCAGCGATACAAGGTAGATCGCGCCCAGCACGACCCCGATGGCGATGACAAACAGCGCCGCCTTGCCGGCACCCGCCAGCATCTGCCCCAGAACCCAGTGGCGGATATGCACGCGCCTGTTGGCGTGTTCGTAATAGGGTTTTTCTTGTTGCATGACGCTCTCCTTTCGGGGTCAGTTCAGCGGCGCAAAGCCGTGGTCCTGCGCCCAGACAAACCAGTTGTCGACAACCGTTCCCGACAGAAGGATGCCGATGCCGCCCGTCAGGGTCGTCAGCACCGCAAACCACCACGCCCAGCGGTGAATCCCCTCCATCGTCGCATTGAAGCCCATGGTCCAGCGCCAGAACAGCGCAGCGCGTTCCGAAGCCGTGCCCCGGTCAACGATCTGCTCGATCTCGCGGTCGCCGCCGAACCGGCTGACGGCCAGGATCGTTGCCCCGTGCATGGCAAACAGCAGGGCCGACCCGTAAAGGAAGACGATGCTCAACGCATGGAACGGATTGTAGAACAGGTTGCCATAGGTCAGCGAAAACAGGTTCGTCCAGTCCAGATGCGGGAAGATGCCGTAAGGCACCGCTTCGGACCAGCTTCCCATCAGCACCGGCCGGATCAGGCCCAGCACCAGGAACAGCCAGATAGCACTGGCAAAGGCCCAGGCCACATGCTTGCCCATGCCAAGCGCTTCGGCGCGCAGATAGGTGCGCACCCACCAGGTCATCACCGAGATCAGCAGGAAGAACGAGGCGATCAGCCAAAGCCCGCCTTCGCCCAAGGGTGCAAATCCCAGGCCGTATTCCGGCGCCGGCGGCTCCAGCGCCATGTAGAACAGATCACGCAGGAAGACGCCCGGGTTGAACCCGGCCTGATGCCAGAAACTGGCACCGACCAGCATGAACCAGATCGCGCCCGTCGCCAGCGAGATCACGCCAAAGGTTCCCAGGTAGATCGGCCCCAGTTGCGCATTGCCAAACCAGCCAAGAAGGTTTGAAAACCCTGCACCCTTTGTCCGGTTCCGCAGGTCCACATCCTCGGCCAGTCCCATTTCAGGGGCGGCACGCACCTGAACCTGGGTGAAGATATTCTGATACTCAGCCATTGACGCCTCCCGGAATGTTGGCCCACCACGGCAACTGCAGGTACCAGTCCCACCAGACGACCCATTCGTCGAACCAGATGGTGCCCGAAATGACGATGCAGACCGCGCTCCAGAACCCGGCATTCAGCGCCAGCAACAGACCCAGCCTGTGAATGCCAAGCGTGCCCACCGAATAGCCGATCAGATCCCGGAAGAAGGTATCTTCATGGTCGGGCGAGCGGATCTCCCTGCCCTTGGCCGGGTTTACCGCCGAAAGGATCAGCGCCCCGTGCAGCGCCAGCGCCAGCGTGGTGGTGAAAAAGAAGCTCACCGCGATCATATGCGCCGGGTTGTAGTGGAAGTTGCCATAGGCATAGCCGGTGTTGGACACCCAATCGAGGTGGCTGAAGATGCCATAGGGAAAGGCATAGCCCCAGGCCCCCATCAGGATCGGGCGAATGACCACCAGCGTGACATAGGCAAAGATCGCCACGCCAAAGGCAAAGGGCACGTGCAGCCCCATCCCCAGCTTGCGCGCGATCTCCACCTCGCGCAGCGCCCAGGAAACGAAGGCCCCGATGGCGCAGATGGTGATCAGCTGCCAAAGCCCGCCGTCCCGCAGCGGTGCCGCCGCCAGCCCGTATTCGATCGGCGGCGGATCGATCGAGATCAGCCAGGGGTTCCAGACACCTTCGATCGCCGTGCCATAGAAGATCAGGATCGTCCCGAGCGCCGCGAAAAAGAACGTCGTGACCCCAAAGAAGCCGACATAGAAGGGGCCGACCCAGAAGTCGAACAGGTTTCCGCCGACAAGCGTGCCGCCCGGCACGCGGTATTTTCGTTCGAAGCTGAGCAGTGCCATGCTTCCCTCTCCGCTGGCGGCCAGACGGCCAGTCGCAAATGCGGTGACGTCGCTGCCGGATGTGGTTTCATCAATGGTTGCGGGCGGGGGCACCGCCCGCAACGGGGGCAGGGCCCTTACTCTGCCGGTGCCGCTGCGACGCGGTTGTACTTTGCCGCAGCAATGTCGAACCAGTTGTAGCTGGGCGTGCTGAGCAGCACGAGGTGGATCATCGCGGCCAGCAGGAACAGGAACACGCCCTGTGCCACGAAAACGCGACGCGGATCGAAGATCAGCCAGATTTTGTAGAATTTGGACATGTCTTGATCCCCCCTCAGAACCACGGTTGCCAGAAGAAAACCGCAGCATGAGCAACAACGGCAACGATGACAAATAGCCAAAGTCCGCTCATGTAGACGGAATGCAGTTCCTGCGCCTGCTGGTCGGTCAGACCTGTGAAGCTCAGGTCGTTTCTATCAGCCATGTTATCCTCCGGATCGTCAGACTGAAGCAGCGTTCCCCGCTGCGGGGTTCCGGCAGGGCTGACAGGCCCTGCCGACCGACTGTCACCCCGTCACGGGGCGTCAGACGTTTTCCCTCGGCCCTTGCGGAACCGAAGCCGGTGAGCGGCCCTTTCAGGCCGAAAAGATGTGGGGCGTGATCGCCCGTGCTTCGGCCAGCGCGCGGCGGACCGGATCCTTGGTGTCCCGCCCGGTCGCAAGATCGGCAAGCGTGGACACAAAGGTGAACGGCAGCGCCGCCACGAAGATCACCGCGAAGTAGATGCGGTATTCCAGCTTCGGCACCCTTTGGTGCCGCGGGGCCGGGCCGTTCGCCATCTGGTCGCTCATGCCGTTTCTCCCTTTGCAATCGTGCCCGCGAAGCCGGTCAGGGCCTCGACGGTTTCCTTGATGACCCGCTCCTGCCCGGCATCGAGGGCGGCCTTTTCGGCCGCATCGCGCAGGGTCCGGGCGGCGCTGATCCGCGTCAGCACCGGGTGCCGGTTCACGATCCGGTCCAGCGCCAGCTGCGCCTCGACGTCCCAGGGGAAGTCGCGGCGCAGTGTCGTGGGTGTGGCCGCTGCCGAATCCATGTCGGACCCCAGCGGCAGGATATGGAACAGGGCATCGAACAGGCCGTTGCACACCTCTTGCAACAGCCAGACGCAGCCGGAATAGCCCATGACGGGCGTGCCGACCGCCCGCCGGATCGCGGCGCCGGGGAAACTGGCGGCCAGAAAGACGGGCTGCGGCCCGTGCCCGCCCTTCATCTCGGCCAGATACATCTTTTCGTTGATCGACCCCATGACGATCAGCGGACGGTGCTGGCGCATCAGGCCGCGCACCTTTTCGCCGTCGGTCTTCTGACCGGGCTTGCGCGCCACGGCAAAGGCGCAAGGCAGGCCCAGATCCCCCTCCAGATAGCGGCGCACGCCACGGGCATAGGTTTCGTTCGCGACGATGCCGAAGTTTGCGGTGGCAAAGAAATCCTGCGTCACCGACCGCCACAGGTCCCAGACCGGTTTCAGCGTGGAATGCCTTTCCCGCGCGATGAAAGGCTCGGGGTCAAGGCCCAGCATCTCGCCCAGCTTGCGCAGGAACAGCGTGGTCGATTCCAGCCCGATGGGGGCCTGCAGATAGGGCTTGCCCAGCACCTCGGCCAGACCGCGACCGAATTCGCGGTACATCACCACGTTCACATCGGCATTCACCAGGCCGCGCATTTCGGCCAGATGCGCGCCCAGCGGCATGACCATGTGAACGTCGGCACCGATGCCTTCGATCAGGCGGCGGATCTCGTGCAGGTCCGAAGCCATGTTGAACACGCCGTACATCGGACCCAGGATGTTGACACGCGGACGCGCACCTTCGGGGCGCGGCGTTTCGGGCGGCATCCGCCCCTTGGTCATGCCGAATTCGGTGAAGATCCAGGTCATGGCCCGGTCGGCGGCCTGCCACTGATCCTCGTCTATGGTGCGGGGCAGAAAGCGCTGGATGTTGGTGCCCATCGGCGTCACGCCGCCGCCGATCATCTCGGCGATCGATCCGGTCACGACCACGGCCGGCAAGGCGGGATCAAGCGTTTTCCACGCCCGGCGCATCGCCCCTTCGGTGCCGTCGCGGCCCAGCTCTTCCTCGCCCAGGCCCGTCACCACGATGGGCAGCTCATGCGGGGGCAAGGCATCGGTGTAATGCAGAACCGAGGTTACGGGCAGATTCTCGCAGCCCACGGGGCCGTCGATCACCACCTGCAACCCCTTGACCGCGCAAAAGGCATAGACTGCGCCCCAGTAGCCCCCGGCCCGGTCATGATCCTGGATCAGCATGACCGGCCCCCAAAATTCACTGGGCGATTTTTCTGCGAAAAATCATCTGCCTGCGACGGATTTTTCGCAGAAAAATCGCCCGCAACCGCCTTGCTCAGAACTGCCGGAAAGCTGACGTGAAGCCGGACGCGCAGCATCAGATCATCTCCTCTGCCTTTGCGGCCTTCGCCCGGTTGTCGAGTTTCTTCTGATGCGCCGCACGGAATTCGGGGCGCAGATTGGGACTGCCTTCCCAGATGCCGGCGCTGTCGCCACTGCCGACCCCGTCGAAGAAGCGCTGCATCCCTTCCATCCGGTCACGCCCCGCGATGGCGGCGTTGACGACCTGCGCCAGACTGCCCGCCCCGGCTGGCCCCATCAGCGGGCGGGCCGAGATGAGGTTCGTGAAATAAAGCGATGGAATCGCTTGCTCTTTTGCCTTTTGCACAACTGGCGTTGTCCCGATGGCAAGGTCGGGACGAACCGCCTCCATCGCCGAAAGATCGTCTTCCAGCGAGGCGCGGAACCTGACCTTGACGCCGCGCGCCTCCAGCCAGTCGCGGTCCGCCTCGGACCACGGCGTGCGGGCGCAGGCGGTGCCGACATAGGGCACCTCTGCCCCGCTTTCGATCAGAAGGCGGGCCACCAGCAGTTCCGAACCCTCGTAACCCGACAGGGTGATCGTGCCCTTGACCGGCGTCGCCGCCAGGGCTGCCCGGATGGCAGGCAGGAAGGCATTCTGGGAGGCGGCAATCTTTTCCGCTGCAATCCCCATGACTTCGCCGATGTTCTTCAACCACAGGGCGGTGCCGTCATGCCCCACGGGGGCCGAGCCGACAATGGGCCGTCCGGCGGCCTCGAATTCGCGCACCGCCGCCGTGTAGAACGGATGGATCGCAGCACAGACGCCAGAGTCCAGGGCGGCGTAAAGCTCGCGCCAGTCGCGGCAGGGCACCACCGGCCCTGCGGCCAGCCCCAGGGGCGACAGCATGGCACCGATCATCATCGGGTCGGCGGGGAACATTTCGCCCAGCAGGGCAACGGTCGGGCGGTCTGACCTGCCCTGCAGCGGTGCCTGAACCGGGCCCGCCTCGATCTCGGCACGGGCATATTTCAGCATCGCCCCGGCCAGCACATCCTTAGCCTCGGCATGGGTGGGGATGCCAAATCCGGGCACGTCGATGCCCACGACGCGCACGCCGTTGATCTCGGCGGGCAGCAGCTTGAGCGGCACGCCAGAGGCTGTGGGCACACAAAGGTTCGTCACCACCACCGCATCATAACGGTCGGGGTCGGCCAGTTCGTGGACCGCATCGCGGATGTCTTCGAACAGCTTGCCGGTGACCAGCGTTTCGGAATTGAACGGCACATAGCCCACCGAACGCCGCGCACCGTAGAAATGCGACACGAAGGTCAGGCCGTAGACACAGCAGGCAGAGCCGGACAGCACCGTGGCCACCCGGCGCATCCGCAGCCCGACGCGCAGCGACCCGAAGGCGGGGCACATGGATTGCGGCTTGTCATGGGGCCCTTGCGGATAGTCGGCGGCATATCGGTCAAGGATTTCGGACTTGCCGGCAAGACGTGCGGCCTTTTCCATTTCGTCGGCACCGGCATGGCAGCCCATGCCATCGACGGGGGCTGAAACCGCCGGATCAGCCGGACCTTCCGCTGCCGCATCGGTCAGCGGCGTGTCCTGGGCCGGATCATAGCGGGCTTCCAGGTTCATTTGCCTGCGCCCCGCAGGGTGCGTGCGGGGCCGGTCAGGCGGGCCAGTTCGCGGTCAAGCGCGGCAAGGGTGTCAAGATCAAGCATTGTCGTACACCACCTCCAGAGATGCGCGCACCACGGCATCCTTGCCGCGCATGTCGGCATCGGTTGCGGGGGTCAGGACAAAGTCCTTGCCGGTGCTTTCGGCAGAGAACAGGTTCAGAAGCCCGTCCTGGGTCAGCGGTGCCGGACGCACCGGCGGCGCGATGGCCACTGCCTGCGCCAGCGCGCCAAACAGGCCGCCCCACCGGCTTTCCGCAGTGCCAACAATCTGGTAATTTGCCGATTTCTTGCGCAGATCATCATCCTGCGGGATCGCCGCAAGCACCGGGATGTTCACCGATCCGGCAAAGGCAGCCGCCTCGCCGGTGCCGTCATCCTTGTTGATGACCAGACCGGCGATGCCGACATTGCCGCCCAGCTTGCGGAAGTATTCCACCGCCGAACAGACGTTGTTGGCGACATACAGCGACTGCAGGTCGTTGGAGGCGACAAGGATCACCTTCTGCGCCATGTCGCGGGCAATCGGCAGGCCGAAGCCGCCGCAGACCACGTCGCCCAGGAAATCCAGCAGGACATAGTCGAAGTCCCAGTCATGGAAACCCAGCTTTTCCAGCAGTTCAAAGCCATGGATGATGCCCCTGCCGCCGCAGCCGCGGCCCACTTCCGGCCCGCCCAGTTCCATGGCAAAGACGCCGCCGCGCTTGAAGCAGACATCGCCGATCTTCACCTCTTCCCCCGCCAGCTTCTTGCGGGTCGAGGTTTCGATGATCGTGGGGCAAGCCTTGCCGCCGAACAGCAGCGATGTGGTGTCGGATTTGGGATCGCAGCCGATCAGCAGCACGCGCTTGCCCATTTCGGCCATCATGTGGCTGAGATTGGCCAGGGTGAAGGATTTGCCGATGCCGCCCTTGCCGTAGATCGCGATGATCTGCGTCTTCTTGGTGGGGGGGGCCTGCGGCACTTCCAGGGTCGGTTCCTCGCGGGCCTCGCTGCGCAGCCGCGCGTCGAAGTCCTTGAGGTTCGGAATATCGAGCGTCATGCGGTGGCCTTCCAGTCAAGGATCATTTTCAGGCAGTCAGGATCGGTAAAGGCGGTCTCATAGGCGGCGGTTGCCGAGACGGCGGCAGCGCTGTGGGTGATCAGGCCGCCCATGGACAACGCGCCGCTTTCGATCAGGCCGCGGGTCGCGGCCATGTCGGCCGGGGTCCATTCGGCGGCCACGCGCAGGCGCGCTTCCTTCATGAAGGCCGGGGCAAAGCTGAAGCTGACGGGTGCCGTGTAGAAACCGGCCAGAACAATCTCGCCGCCCTTGCGCAACCGCCCGATCAGCGTGTCGATCAGCGCGGCATCGCCCGAGGCGTCATAGACCGCCTCATAGCCGCGATGCGGGTCAGACTCGGGGTGCATCACCTGATATCCCAGCGCCCCGCCCTGACGGCGCGGATCGGTTTCCCAGACCATCGGTGCCGGGGCCCCCGCCGCCACCGTCAGCCGCGCCAGCAGGCGGCCCAGCACGCCGTGGCCAACGATCAGATCCGGCAGCGCGTGGCCCGGTGCCGCCAGCGCGTGGCGCGCCGTCGCGGCAAGCGCCAGCAGCGCCCCTTCGGCCCCAAGTCCGGGGTCAATCCGCGTCACCCGCGCCGCAGGCGTCACGATATGGCGCGCCGCGGCACCGAACAGGCCGCGCACCTGGCCAAAACAGGTTGCCCCCGGCACGAACACGCGGTCGCCGACCCTGACCTGCGCACCGAGGGGCGCCTCGACAATCTCGCCCGCCGCCTCATAGCCGGGCACCAGCGGATAACCCATGCCCGGAAACGGGGGCATGCGGCCTTCCCAGAACAGTTTTTCGGTTCCCGTGGAAATGCCCGAATGGCTGATTTCCACCACAACATCCCCCGCGCCGGGCGGCGTCAGATCCAGCACGTCAAGACCCAGACGCCTTGGACCCGAAAGGATGATTGCGGCCGTCTGCACAGAGGGTCCCCCGGTTGTCTTCCGGCCGTCCGCACCTTGCGGGACTCGGCCAGGGCAGGATTGCCCTGCTGCAACTCTACCCTGACATTGATCCATGTCAACGCAAATTGACAGTGTGGTGTAAACCAGAATGGACAGGTGTCGGCCCGGCCTTACTTTCGCGCCAGAACCAGGCCGGTGATATAGGGTCTTGGCCCGGGCCGGATCGTCACCGCATCGAATCCTGCGGCCGTCACCATTTCGGCCAGGCGCGCGGCAGAGCGCGTGCGCCCCGTGCCCATGGCCAGGGTGTAGAAGGCAAAGTAGGTGTCGGTGATGGCATCGGGCCTGTCCCCGCCCGACATCGGTTCAGAGATGATCAGCCGCCCGCCCGCAGGCAGGGCCGCAAAGACCGCCGCCAGCAGGGCTGCAACCGTCTCGTCGGTGTGGTCATAAAGCACCCGCACCAGGCTGATCGCATCGGCCCCCGTCGGGATCGGATCGTCGCGGAAGCTGCCCGGCAGGATTGTCACCCGCCCGGCCATGCCGGCGGCGGCAAAACGGGCGCGGGCCGGACCGACCACGGCGGGCAGGTCGAACAGGGCCAGTTCCAGGGCCGGATAGCGCGCCCCGGCGGCGGCCAGAAAGGCCCCGGTGCCGCCCCCCACATCCATCAGCCGCCTTACCCCGGACAGATCGGCGCAGCGCAGCGTGTCTTCGGCAACCAGCCCCTGCGTGTCGGACATCAGCGCAGAGTAATCCGCCGTCACCTGCGGATCGGTCGCCCCTTGCGCGCCGAAGACATAGGGCCAGAACCGGGCCAACCCGGTCTCGGTCCCGCCGCGCAGCAGGGCGACCGGATCGGCCAGATCGCGGTAGAACACGGCATGATGCCGGATCATGCCGACCAGACCCGGCACCCCCAGCAGCACGGCCCCCCGGCGCGTCAGGGCAAAACGCCCGTCGCGCCGCCGCCGGAGCAGCCGCAGGGCGGCCCCGCCCTGCAAGAGAATCGCCATGCGGTCTTCCGCCAGCCCGGCAGGGCGCGCCAGGGCGGCCGCCGGCTGTGGCCCCTGTACCAGGGCGTCAAGCACGCCAAGCTCGACCAGTGCCAAAAGAATCTGCGAATTCACGAATCCGCCGACCAGCCCGAACATCGCCGCCCCTTCAGACCGGGCGATCCGCCCAAGGCCAGGCATGCGGGCGACGGCGGCGTGCAGGCGCGGGTTCATCCAGGCGCGCGTCAGCCAGCCACCGCGCCGTGCCGCTTGCGGGGCGCGGGCCTGGCCGCGTTCCGGAACTCCGGTCATCTCAGACCCGGACGGGCGCGACCGGGGTCATCCGTTCTGCCGTGCGCCGGACCAGATCGGCCAGCATCGCTTCGCCGGGACAGGCCGGGATCGAGGCGATGGCCCCGCCCAGGATATCGCTGAGCCGCCGGGTTGCCCCCTGGACACCCAGTTCAGCAACCGCCGAGGGCCGGGCATGAACCGCATCCTGCCCGGCGGGTTTGCCAAGGGTCGCCTCGTCGTAAAGCGCATCGCGCAGATCGTCGGCGACCTGAAAGGCCTCGCCGATTCGCGCGCCCAGTTCAAACCAGGGCTCTGCCTCCTGCCCGGCCGCCACCGCCCCCATCTGGGTCGCCGCAATGAACAGCGCGCCGGTCTTGGCCTGATGATAGGCGGACAGATCGACCTTCGCCTCGCTTTCCCAGCCCTGCCCGGCACAGATGCCAAAGGGCATCCCCGCGCGGCGTCCCAGAATGCGGATCAGTTCCAGCGCGCGCTGCGGCCGGTCGCCGCCGCGCTGTGCCAGCAGATCGAAGGCCAGGATGATCAGGCTGTCGCCGGTCAGCACCGCCAGCGGTTCGCAATAGGCCAGATGCACCGTCGGCTTGCCCCGGCGCAGCGGTGCGTCATCGAAACAGGGCAGGTCATCATGCACCAGGCTGGCGCAATGGATCAGCTCCAGCGCCGCCGCAGCGGCATCGGCCAGCCCGGGGCGGTCATCGCCGCAGGCCAGCGCCACGCTGAGCAGGATCGTGGGCCGGATGCGCGCGCCCCCGGGTGTCACCGCATAGTGCAGCGCCGAGGCCAGCCGCGGCGGGGCAACGCCGCCCTGCCCCAGCGAAAGGGCCGTGTCGATGGCAGCTTCGATCCGCGCGTCCAGCTTCATTGCAGCCCTCCGTGGCGGCGCCGTCAGACAAAAGTGACAGCCATGTGTAAATCATACTGGACAGCAAGTCGGTCCAAGTCAACACTCACGACATGGCGTCACATATGGACAGGGTGGTGGTGATCGGGGCGGGGATGGGCGGTCTGGCCGCCGCCCTGCGGCTTGCCCATGCCGGCTTCGACGTGACGCTGGTGGAAGAAGGCACGCCGGGGGGCAAGATGCGCACCCTGCCCTCTGTCGCGGGGCCGGTGGACGCGGGGCCGACGGTGCTGACCCTGAAGGCGGTGTTCGATGACCTCTTTGCGGCCGCCGGCACCAGCCTTGAGGCGCATCTGACCCTGCTGCCGCTGCCGGTCCTGGCGCGCCACTGGTGGCCCGATGGATCAACCCTTGACCTTCTGGCGGATGAACAGGCCAGCGGGGACGCCGTGCGCGCCTTTGCCGGGCCAAAGGCCGAGGCCGAGTTTCACCGCTTTTCCCGCCGGGCGGCGGCGCTGTTCACCGCCTTTGATGCCCCGGTGATGCAGCGCGCCCGTCCCCATCTGGCGGGCATTCTGGCCGCCACCCTGCGCAGCCCGCAGATTCTGCCCTGGCTTCTGCCGGGGCTGACCCTGTCGCGGGCGCTGTCGGCCAGTTTCACCGACCCGCGCCTGCGCCAGCTGTTCGGGCGCTATGCCACCTATGTCGGCGGTGCGCCGGCCCGGTCCCCTGCCGTGCTCGCGCTGATCTGGCAGGCCGAAGCCCGTGGCGTCTGGGCCGTCAAGGGCGGCATGGCCCGTCTTGCCGCCACGCTGACGCGGCTTGTCGAAGCGGCGGGTGCCACGCTTCTGACCGGCGTTGCCGTGCGGGATATCTCGATCAGCGCAGGCCGCGTGGCGGGTGTGACCCTTGCCGACGGGCGGTCCCTTCCTTGTGCCCATGTGGTGCATGCCGGGGACCCCGCCGCCCTGGCAGAGGGCCTTCTTGGCCCCGACGCGCGCCGCGCCGTGGCGCAGCGCGCGGTACAGCCGCGCAGTCATTCCGCCGAAGTCTGGGCCTTTGCCGCGCGGCCCCAGGGGCTGCCGCTGGCCTATCACAACGTGTTTTTCGCCGCCGATCCCCGCGCCGAATTCGACCGGATCGCCCGCGGTCAGACCCCGGACGATCCGACCCTGTATCTGTGCGCCCAGGACCGGGCCACGTCGCCGCCTGCCGGACCCGAAAGGTTCGAAATCATCCTGAATGCCCCGGCCCTGCCGAAAGACACGGCAGCGCCCCTGGACGAAATGGACCTGTCCCGATGCCGCAACCGCACCTTCCAGACCCTCAGCCGCTTCGGGCTGACCTTCGACACGCTTCCCGGGGGGGCGGCACTGACCGGGCCGCCGGGCTTTGCGCGGATGTTCCGCGCCAGCCAGGGGGCCCTGTACGGCATCAGCCCGCACGGCCTGACAGCCACCTTCCGCCGGCCGGGCGCGCGGACGGGGATTGCGGGCCTCTATCTGGCGGGGGGCGGGGTGCATCCGGGGGCGGGCATCCCGATGGCGACCCTGTCCGGACGGCACGCGGCCGGGGCGATCATGCAGGACCGCGCTTTGACACGCCCGTGGGCCCGGACGGCTATGCCTGGTGGTATGTCGACGGCGTCTGCGACGACGGACGCCATGCCATCTCGGTCATCGCCTTCATAGGATCGGTGTTTTCGCCCTGGTACGCCTGGTCGGGGCGGCGCGATCCGGAAAACCATGTCTGCCTGAACGTGGCCACCTATGGGCCGGGCGGGCGGTTCACCATGACCGACCGGGGCCGCGCGGCCCTGCGCCGCGATGCCCGCAGCCTGACCATCGGCCCCTCTGCCGTCCGGTGGACGGGAACCGAACTGGTCATCGACATTGACGAGATGGGGGCGCTGCCCCTGGTGGGCCGGGTCAGGGGCCGCGTCACGCTGCGCCCCACGGCGGTCACGGATGTGGAAGTGGCGCTGACACCGGACAACGGCCACCTGTGGCGGCCCTTCGCGCCCACCGCACGCATCGAGGTTGACCTCAACCGGGGGGTAGCCTGGTCGGGCCACGGCTATTTCGATGCCAACTTCGGCACCCGTGCGCTGGAGAGGGATTTCAGCACCTGGACCTGGGGGCGCTTTCCGGTGACGGATGGCGCGGTCTGCCTGTATGACGCGCGCCGCCGCGACGGCACCGACCTGTCGCTGGCGCTGCACATCGGCGCCGATGGCCGCAGCCGTGTGGTGCAGGCACCGCCCCTGACCCGCCTGCCGCGCACCCCGTTCCTGCTGGCGCGCCAGACGCGCGCCGACCCCGGCACGACCCCGCGGCAGGTCATGCGCCTGTTTGAGGCACCGTTCTACAGCCGCAGCCTGGTACGGACCCGCCTGATGGGGATGGACAGCACCGGCATGCACGAGGCGCTGGACCTGGACCGGTTCCGTCTGTCGCTGATGAAGCCGATGCTGGCCGTGCGCGTACCCCGGCGGCGCGGCTGGACCTTCGGCGACTGAGCGATGCGCGGCGCGGTACCCTCTGTGCTGCCCCGGCGCCCGTGCCGGAACGCGGCCGCGCGGGGCTTGCCTCGCCGCACCGCCGGGGTTACATATGCTTGAGGTGCGGCGGCGACCGGTGCCTTCGCGGGTGTAGCTCAATGGCAGAGCAGCAGCTTCCCAAGCTGAATACGAGGGTTCGATTCCCTTCACCCGCTCCAGCATCAGGACATCAACAACTGTTTTCGCTGTCTGACTTGATCGCGAAGCAACGTATCTTCGACAACGCAAGGGCTGTCGTAGGTTTCAAAATATTCCCAATCTCTGAATTGATCCATGGAGGGGTTGAAAGCGTCACCGCGGCGCATCTTGACATCCTGAAAGTATTCTCTGCTCTGAAGAGGATAGTGATTGATTTGCAAAAGACCGTTGTCGGAAATTGTACGCGAAGAGCAGCTGCCGAAAAGCTTGTGGATACCAATTTTCCTGCGAGTCGAGATGGCCCTTGTCCTGCAGATGTATTTGGTACAGTCGTGCGGGCCGAGATCGGGCGATTTACGTGTCAAGCACATCCTCAGACTTTCAGGATGCCTATCGTGCCCCGCCGAGCCGAACATCGTCCAGTTGGCGTAAATTACATGATATTTATCATAGGCTTCAACAGCTTGTGATAGTATCCTGCCGTCTTTGCAGAACCAGAATTCGTCCAGATCGGCCATGATCAGCCATTTGCATTGGCTGCGTATCTTGAAGTGCTTGAAGGCAGTCCAGTAATGCTGCTCCTGCTTCCATCGTTCAGTCAGCGTTATGACCTTTACAGCACCAGACATCACCCATGGCTTAATCAATTCCTGCGTATTGTCATCACTGCCATTGTCAATCAGATAAATCTGTTGAACGCCCTGCCAGATATAGTGTTCAATCCACTCTTCTATGTTCCTTCCTTCGTTCTTCATAATCGCAAGAATACCCAATTGGAATGGCAAACCTGCATCACTTCGACGTCGAACAAGCCTTGACCTGTTCCACTTCCGCACTCGGCCAAACCAATGAGAAAACACCTTAACCCCCCCATATTAAATGCAACAACCATAGCCTTGGCAGATCGACCCGTCAAATCGGAAAGTATTGCGGGGCCGTCCATGGGGGCTCGCTGGTACGTCGTTGAGCGGCTCTGTTGGGCTCTGTCTCACAAATCCCGTGAGGGATTCGTCTCGTGAATCCAGTGTGATCGCTGGAGGTCATGCGCAGACCGAACACCCCGGCGGACAAGGCCCTGAACTGGCCCGCGTATCGCAAGGCGCTCAAGCGCCGCGGATCGCTGACGATCTGGTTTGGTCCTAAGATGGCGTGGGCGGCGAAGCCGACCGGCAAGCGCGGGCGACAACCTGTCTGCAGTGACGCTTCGGTGCAGACCGGCCTGATGATGAAGGTGCTGGTCAGCACGGCGCTGCGGCATACGATTGGGTTCGCCGAGAGCCTGCTTTGTTGGGTCGGCCTCGACTGGGACGTGCCGGACTTCAGCACGCTCAGCCGTCGCCAGAAGACCCTGAAGGTCAACATCCCGTATCGCGGATCGCAAGGCCCGCTGCACCTGCTGATCGACATCGAGCCGGTGAGCGCCAGCGGTTCGAGCGAACCGGCGAGGGGGATCAGGGTCG
>JADCEF010000072.1 GCA_020250445.1 Rhodobacter sp. | reverse complement strand
GTTCACTCTGAACAAAGCTGTCACGCGGCTTTTGCGATCAGATGGCAGCGGTTTTGCGGGATTTCCGGGGTCGATATCACGGCGACAATCCAGGCAAGCCAAGCCCTGAGGTGGGCCAGGATCTTGCGAATGTTGTGGCCGCAGGCACAGAGCACGGCAAAGAGGGCGTCGCCGATGGTGCCTTTCAGGGGGCATCGGGACAGGCGACCATCGGTCTTCATGTGGCCGATCTCTGCCTCAATCGCGCTTCGGCGGCGCAGGTCTGCGATCAGTTTGGGCGTCAGGCCGCGCCTTGTGCCGCTGATGAGGACGCGGGTCGCCTCAATGCCGTGTCCGCGGTATCCACGGTCGATGACGGCCAGATCGGGGCGCTGGTCGGTCAGGATCGCCACCTGTTCCAGGGCTTGCCGAAGGGTGTGGCCGTCGTAGGGGTTGCCTGGAAAGCTGCGCATGCCGACCACAAGGCCCTCGTCCAATGTGGTGGTCACGCTGACCTTGCAGCCGAATTCATAGCGCACCCGGGCCTTGCCCTTGGAGATGCAGTCGACCTCGGGTTCATGCAGGGCGTAGATCTTGTCGGCCCCCTTGGGCGGCTGGTGCAGCAGGTGCGACACCAGGGCGAGCCTGGCGATGATCCGGTCCCGCAGGCCGCCCTCGGGGATGTCCTGCAGGTGGCGGCGCAGGTCGCGCATGACGCGGCCCGTATAGCCCTTCAGCCGTTTCAATGCTGTGCGCATGCGCTTGAACTGCCTGGCATGGGCATAGCGGCCCAACTGCAGCGCCAGCCTCGGGGCAAGTCGGGCATAGGACTGCCGCAGATCCACCCCGGCCTCCTGCGCCAGCGCCACCAGCTGGTCGCGCGCACGTTCATAAAGCCGGGCGTCCGTGGGATAGGCGATATTCTTCTCCATCACGGTCGTATCCACCGCCACACGCTTCACGCTGTCCTCGCCGATGGCACCGGATTTCTGCCCGGCCCGGATCGTCTGGGTCAGCAGCCATTCGACCCCCTCTTCCCCGATGCGACCACGCCAACGGGTCAGCGAAGACGGGTCAATCGGCGGACGATGCTGGAAGAAGGTCTCGCCGGTGAGGTGCTGATAGTAGGGGTTTTCCACCCAGCGGGCGACCACCGCCTCGTCCGACAGCCGATAGGCATGCTGCAGATAGAGCAGCCCCGCCACCAGCCGCGGCGGCGTCGCCGGCCGCCCCTTGTGGGACGGAAAGAACCCCGCCCACTCCCGCTCGAACACCTCCCAGTCGATCAGGCCTGCCAGCTTCACCAGCTCGTGCCGCCCATCGATCATGTCGATCAGCCGCGGACGCAGCAGATCATCCCGTTCCTCAGCGCGCGGGCGGTGCTTCATGGGCGGGACCAAAACTGCAGGGTTTCGCCCGAAATCATACAAAACCCTGCAGTCAGAGGCGAGAAAAACCGTCCCGTTTCAACACAAAATCAATGGCATGGGGATTGTTCAGGGTGAACTTGATCATTTCGGCGTCCTCTGTCTCCGGGCAGCTGCAGCGCGCGATAGGGAACGGGCGGCGATTGCGGCCCAGATCCCTTGCGGCCAGCCGCCCTCTTTCCCGGCGTCGCAACCCGCCCCGCCGGGGCGCATCGTCCCGCTCGCGCCGGTCATCAGCGTGACAAGCATCTTTTCCGTCCCGTCGCGCAGCGCGACCATGCCCTCGGCGTTGGGCACTGAAAACAGAACTTCCGCATCCGCAGTGCTTTCGGGGGCCGTGCCGGTACTGGCACGCATCCTTGTGCCATTCTGGCGCACCACCGCGCCGGCATCGCGCAGGATCACGGTCAACGGCACCTGGCGGCGAGACCTGCCGGGAACATGATCAAGGGCGCGATGCGACGATATCAGGCTGCATTTGCACATGTCCCAACTCAACATTGGCCCGCGCCCGGCGTCATTGCCCCGCTCGTCACTCCAGGCTATCGCACCCCCCGAAGTTGCGTCAACACGATCCGAGCGCAGGCGAGGATGCGCTGCGCCGCGTCTGCGCATCCGCGTGGCATTCCTGGTGGAAAGACTTCGGTGGACTGTCCTGTCCCCGGCATGCAGGGGTCTGTGCTTCAGTTTGGCCCTGAACGAGGCAAAAGATTCACCTTATGGAGTGCCAGATCAGCGCGTCAGCGGGTTGAGAAAGAGGCGGAACCGAGGTTTGGCTTCAGTCTGCAGAGCTACCGTCATGCCCATTTCACACCACCAGCGCCGCCCCATCCGTGGCCGGGCCAACATACTGCCGGAAGGCTCCGAACAGATCGCGTCCGATGCCATGGGCATTGGCGCTGAGGTCCGCCTCAACCAGCGGGCGCGCGTCAAAACCCGGCACCAGCGCCGTCAGGGTGCCTGCCACCGCATCCAGCCGCACCACATCGCCGTCGCGCAGCCGCGCCAGCGGGCCGCCGCAGGCGGCCTCGGGCGAGACATGGATGGCGGCGGGCACCTTGCCTGATGCGCCGGACATGCGGCCATCGGTGACGAGGGCCACCCGCAGACCCCGGTCCTGCAACACCGAAAGCGTGGGCGTCAGCGAATGCAGTTCCGGCATGCCATTGGCGCGCGGCCCCTGAAAGCGCACGACCACGACCACGTCCGAGGTGAATTCGCCGCGCTTGAAGGCCTGTTTCACCGCATCCTGATCGTGGAAGATGCGCACCGGTGCCTCCACCACATGCCGGTCGGGGGCCACGGCGGAAACCTTGATCACGCCCCGCCCCAGATTGCCGGTCAGCTGCTTCAGGCCACCCTGCGGCGCAAAGGGATCGGCGGC
The DNA here is from genome assembly GCA_020250445.1 of Rhodobacter sp. GTDB lineage: Bacteria > Pseudomonadota > Alphaproteobacteria > Rhodobacterales > Rhodobacteraceae > Aliitabrizicola. The sequence continues at coordinate 2,646 of JADCEF010000072.1, read as the reverse complement.
GGGACGCAGGATGCTGTCATTGAGCGTGCGGTCGCTGCCGTCTGCCCAGGTCAGCCGTCCGTCGATCAGCTTCGGTTCGCGGCGGTACATCTCCAGCCCGTCGCCCATGATCGTTTTGGCATCGGCATGCAGAAGCCCCGCCTGCATCAACTGCCCGATCATGAAGCCCAGCCCGCCTGCGGCATGGAAATGGTTCACATCCGCCAGACCATTGGGATAGACCTTGGCCATCAGCGGCACCACATCGGAAATCTCGGCAAAGTCCTGCAGATCGAGGATGATCCCGGCTGCCCGCGCCATGGCGGGCAGGTGCAGCACCAGGTTTGTCGATCCGCCCGTGGCCATCAGGCCGACGATGCCGTTGACAAAGGCGCGTTCATCCAGAATTTCGCCCACCGGGCGGAACGCGTTGCCCAGCGCGGTGATCGAGGCCGCCTTTTCGACGGCGGCATCGGTCAGCGCCTGCCGCAGCGGGGTGCCGGGATTGACAAAACTTGCCCCCGGCAGGTGCAGGCCCATGAATTCCATCAGCATCTGGTTGGTGTTGGCGGTGCCATAGAAGGTGCAGGTGCCGGGGCCGTGGTAGCTGGCCATTTCTGCCGCCATCAGCGCCTCGCGCCCGATCTCGCCGGTGGCGAACCGGTTGCGCACCTTGGATTTTTCGTCATTCGGCAGGCCGCTGGTCATCGGGCCTGCGGGCACGAACACCGCCGGAATATGGCCGAAGGTGGCCGCAGCGATGATCAGGCCCGGCACGATCTTGTCGCAGACGCCAAGGTAAAGGGCGGCGTCAAAGCAATTGTGGCTCAGCGCCACGCCGGCGGCCAGCGCGATGACATCGCGCGAGAACAGCGACAATTCCATCCCCGGCTGGCCTTGCGTCACGCCATCGCACATTGCGGGCACCCCGCCTGCCACCTGGGCGGTGGCCCCGGCGCGGCGGGCGGCGGCCCGGATCTGGCCGGGATAGCTTTCGAACGGCTGATGCGCCGACAGCATGTCGTTATAGGCGGTGACGATGCCAAGGTTGGGTGCGCGGCCGGTGGCCAGCCTGTCCTTGTCCCCGCTCATGGCGGCATAGGCATGGGCCTGATTGCCGCAGCTCAGATGCGCCCGTGCCGGGCCATCGGATACCGCCTTGGCCATCCGTTCCAGATAGGGGCCGCGCGTGGCGGCGGATCTTTCGCGGATGCGGCCGGTGACGGCGGCAATGGTGCGGTGCAGGGTCATCGGCGGTTCTCCGGGGGCGGGGGCGACCTTTGGGCGTGGGCACTAACAGGACTTGTCGGGGCCATCAACGGGAAACCTTGGGCGGTGTCCCGCCTGGGGCCAGAGGGAAGGTGACGGCGGGGTATCTTGCGAGGAGTCGGCTGACCGCAGCGCCCGCAGGACCCGCAGGCGCAGGTCGGGCGGACCTTCGCCGGGGCCGGTTGCCGCTGGGACAGGCCTGCGGGAAAGGGGGGTTGTATTGGCGTGACGGGTATGAACCGGCGCCTGCCCGGGGGGCCAAAGGCCAGCCCCCGCTGCCATGGAAAAGGCCATCGCCCCTGCCACAGTGCTGCTGATCCTTGTCCCACCGGGGCGCAAAGCCCCTGCCCAGTGCCCGCCCCGCCCTCGGCGGGCGCTTCTCGCCCGCCGGATCGGGCGCTGGCCTATTTTGGTCCCGGACCTGCCGAACTATGGGGCACCGTCGCGCAATAGCAGGGGAAACGCGATGCCTTTCCCGTTCCCGCCCGGAGAGGCGAAGGCACCTTCACCGCTGCAATGGCAGGGGCCATCGCCCCTGCCACGGCGCTCCATCGCTTCTTGCCCGGCCGGGGGTCAAAGCCCCCGGCCAGCGCCCGCCCCGCCCCTGGCGGGCGCTTCCCGCCCCCCGGGTCGGGCGCTGGCCTCTGTCCCTCCCGGACCTGCCGGTCTACAGGGCACCGTCCCGCGCGGGCGGGGAAACGCGGTGCGTTTCCTGTTCCCGCCCGAACGGGCGTTCTTGCGAATGCCCGGTCACTCTGGCAGGGGCCATCGCCCCTGCCACAGCGCTGCGCCGGGATCAGGACCGGCCGGGGGCCCAAAGCCCCCGGCCAGCGCCCGCCCCGCTACCGGCGGGCGCTGGCCTCTGCTTCTCCCGGACCTGCCGGTCTACAGGGGACCGTCCCACGCGGGTGGGGAAACGCGGGTCGCGTTTCCTCGTCCCGCCCCCGGGGGGGGTCATCTGTCCCCGGATCGGCAAGACTGTCCCGTCTGTCCATGCGGCCGGAGTTCCCTTGCCGCACCCGGTTAATGTGCCCGAAGGACGCGAAAGCGAAGGTCCGGCGGGACCCTGGCCGGGGCCGGTTGCCGCAGGGCGCACGCCCGCAGGCAAAGGGGGTCTGCACGGGCGCAGAAGGGGAGATCGGCGGACAAATCCGCGAGGAAGGGGGCGGGAGTTTGCCTTGTGCAAGGCCCGAGCCGGCAGGGCGGCTGCGCGGGCCCAATCCCGTCCGGCCCCTGCGCCGTCCGGACGCATCCTTTCAGGGGAATCGCATTTGAAGATTTGAGGTAGCGCCGGGGTCTGAATTGGATTCTGCATGTGGTTCCTAAGGGAGGAACCCATGCCGTCATTGATCACGATCCTTCGCCAAGTTCCCGACCCTCGGACGGGGAATGCGCAGC
>JADCEF010000071.1 GCA_020250445.1 Rhodobacter sp. | reverse complement strand
TGATGCTGACCCACCTGATCGCCGAGGCGAAGGCCGCCGGCCTTGTCCGCCTGAGCCTGGAGACAGGATCGCAGGACATGTTCCGCCCCGCGCGCAGCCTGTACGAAAACGCAGGTTTCACAAAATGCCCGCCGTTTCAGGGCTATGTCGACGACCCCAATTCGGTGTTCATGACGCGCCTGATCTGACCGGGGCATGGCGCAGCCGCCCGGGCTGCCGCAAAAGGGCGTCAGCGGTCCCGCAGCCCGACCGGACAGGGTGGCGGATTTCTTTGTCAGGGGAATCGCTTGAAGGTCATTGAGCGGTTCCTGTGATGAGGGCTTTGAGGCAGTCGTGGTCCCGGGCTGCGGCTTTTCGCCGGACCTTGAGGCTGTGTTTTCCGCCTGCGTTTTGGATCAGGTTCATGGCCATGTGTTTGATTGTTGCCATGTTTCTTGGCCCGTTGTCGGTGCGCAGACGCATCAGGTCGTCGTGGAACACCACGTCAAGCACCCAGTGCAGCCGGTTTTCGATCCCCCAGTGGGCGCGGACGGCGCGGGCGAGGAGGGGGGCATCGAGGGGAAGGGAGGAGAGGAAGAAGCGGCGCGCGACGGTGGTCTTGCCGCCGCGTTCGACGCAGGCCCCGGCCATGGCGATGGCCTTGAGGCCGGGGAAGCGCGGCTCTCCGGGGGCGCAACGGTCACCGTTCAGCCAGGCCACGTCATGACTGACCCGGTGGCGGCGGGTCTCAACGCGCCCGTGGTCGGCGTCGGTGGTCTCGAAGGGAGCGAGGCTGCGCTGTTCGGGCGTGTCGAAAAACAGCGCGACCTCTTCGGCCAGGCTGCGCTGGTTGTCCTTCAGCGCCAGAAGATCATCGGCCCCGCGCGCGAGGATGGTTTCGGCGATCTTCGTCTGCGTCCCCATGGCGTCGATGGTGACAAGCGCGCCGGTCAGGTGGAGCCGTTCGAGAAGCAGAGGTATAGCGCTGATTTCATTTGATTTTGCGTCAGTCTTCTCTTGCCCCGGAACCAATCGCTGGCGCGGGGCCCAGGCTGAGACGACATGCAGAGGATGCCGTTCGCCCCCCTTCGCGCGCCATCAGGTCTTGCCGTCGATCGCGACGATATCGGGTTCGTCCTCGCGCAGGCCCTCCACCCAGGCGGTGAACGCCCCGGAAAACAGCCCGCCATCAAGCGCATTCATCACGTCGTTCAGCGTGTCATGCGAGGGAATGCCTTGCGCGAAATGCTAAAGGCTGCGCGAGCGTGCCCAGCTTCTGTCGCCCCCACTGGCGGATTTCCACAAAATCCTCCGCCCCGGCCAGCGTCGCGCACAGGACCAAAAGCATGATCTCCGGCAGCGGATACACCGCCTTGCCGCGCTGGCGCGGATCATCAAGGGCCGAAAAATGATCAAGAAGCGACGGGCGGGACATGCGAAAACCTCCACGATTGAGGTCTCCCGTAACTCGCGCAATTCGCTCCGTCGGAATCCCTGCAGGCTTCAAGCGATTGCCCTGGGGGCTGATGCCAGGGGGCTTGCCTTCACGGCCCGCCCGTGAAACAGGGAACCGCCAGACGATGGGGCTTCCGGAGGGTGCCATGGAGATTCGCGAGGCCCTGACCTTTGACGATGTGCTTCTGGTGCCTGCGGCAAGCGCTGTGCTGCCGTCCGAGGCGGATACGGCGACCTTCGTCACCAGACGCATAAGGATGAACATCCCGCTTTTGTCTTCGGCCATGGATACGGTGACGGAAGGGCGCATGGCGATTGCCATGGCCCAGGCCGGGGGCATTGGCGTGATCCACCGCAACCTGGATATCGAGGCACAGGCCAGTGAAGTGCGCCGGGTGAAACGGTTTGAATCCGGCATCGTCTATGCGCCCATCACCCTGACGCCGGATCAGACCCTGGCCGATGCCAAGGCCCTGCAGGACCGCTACAGCGTGACCGGCTTTCCGGTGGTGGATGAGACGGGCCGTGTTCTGGGCATTGTCACCAACCGCGACATGCGCTTTGCCTCTGATGACCGGACCCCGGTGCGGGTGATGATGACGTCAGAGAATCTGGCGATCCTGACCGAACCGGCAGACCGCGATGCGGCGATTTCGCTGATGAAGGCCCGGCGCATCGAGAAGCTGCTGGTGACCGATGGCAGGGGCAAGCTGACCGGCCTGCTGACGTTGAAGGACACCGAGAAAGCTGTGCTCAACCCGCAAGCCTGCAAGGATGAACTGGGCCGTCTTCGGGTGGCGGCCGCCTCGACCGTGGGGGATGCAGGCTTTGAACGGTCGCAGGCGCTGATCGCGGCAGGGGTCGACATGGTGGTGATCGACACCGCGCATGGCCATTCCGAAGGGGTGGCGCGCGCGGTGGAACGGATCAAGGCGCTGTCGAACGCCGTGCAGGTGGTGGCGGGCAACGTGGCGACGGCGGAGGCGACGCGCGCCCTGATCGCGGCAGGGGCCGATGCGGTGAAGGTGGGCATCGGTCCGGGATCGATCTGCACGACGCGGATCGTGGCCGGCGTGGGCGTGCCGCAGTTGACGGCGATCATGGATTCGGCGCAGGCGGCGGGGGATGTTCCGGTGATTGCCGATGGCGGCATCAAGTATTCCGGCGATTTTGCCAAGGCGATTGCCGCCGGGGCGTCCTGCGCCATGGTCGGCTCGGCCATTGCGGGCACCGATGAAAGCCCGGGCGAGGTCATCCTGTACCAGGGCCGCAGCTTCAAAAGCTATCGCGGCATGGGCAGCCTTGGTGCCATGGCGCGCGGGTCCGCCGACCGCTACTTTCAGAAAGATGCCGCCAGCGACAAGCTGGTGCCGGAGGGCATCGAAGGCCAGGTTCCCTACAAGGGATCTGCCGCAGCGGTGATTCATCAGCTGGTGGGCGGCCTGCGCGCGGCGATGGGATACACCGGCAATGCAACGGTCGCCGCAATGCGGGCCAACTGCCGCTTTGTGCGGATCACCGGGGCCGGGCTGAGGGAAAGCCATGTCCATGACGTGCAGATCACCCGCGAAAGCCCGAACTACCGGCTGGGCTGACCCATGGGAGGGTGCGGCCAGCCGACTGACCGCGCCGTCACGGTCGCGGATTGCGGCTTCTTGCCTTGAAACAAGGGGACGGTCATGCAGCCAAAGGATCACGACAGGCACCCCGTGGTGCGCCGCGCCCTGGTGACAGGGGCCGGGTCCGCAGACGGCATCGGGCTGGCCTGCGCGCACTGGCTGGCGCGTGGCGGGGCGTCGGTGATCATCGCCTCGACAACGGATCGTGTGCTGGACCGTGCGGGCGAGTTGCGCGCCGCAGGCCTGGATGTGACCGGCCATGTCGCCGATCTGATGCGGGCAGGGGATGTTGCCGCCTTGGCCGCCGCCGCGGGTCCTGTCGATATTCTGGTCAACAATGCCGGCATGGGGTCCGTCACCGCACCGCAAGAGCATGGCAGTTTCGTGCAGATGAGCGCCGAAGGCTGGGATTTCGCCCTAGAGACCAGTCTGGGCACGGCGGTGCGGGTGACGCGGGCGGTCCTGCCGGGAATGATCGCCAGGGGGTTCGGCCGCGTGGTGATGATGGCTTCGGTCACCGGGCCGATTGTGGCGCTGGCGGGGTCATCGGCCTATGCCACCGCCAAGGCGGGGCTTGTCGGGCTGACGCGGGCCCTGGCGCTTGAAACCGGGGGCAGCGGTGTCACGGTGAATGCCGTGGCACCGGGCTGGATCGCGACAGCAGCCTCAAGCGAGGGCGAATTGCGCGCCGGGCGCAACACGCCGGCGGGGCGCCCCGGAACACCGGATGAAGTGGCGGCCTGCGTCGCGTTTCTGGCGTCGCCCGGTGCCAGCTATGTCACGGGGGCGGTGTTGGTCGTGGACGGCGGGAACACGCTTCAGGAAATCAAGGGTTGACGGTTTTTCAATGCCTTGCGCGGCTGATCTCAGAATGGGCCTTAACGCATGACGCCTGCGGCGCGCCTGTCTGCCGCCATCGCGGTTCTGGACCTTGTGCTGGCAGGCATGCCCGCCGGGCAGGCGCTGGCCGACTGGGGCCGGGCCAGCCGCTTTGCCGGGTCCGGCGACAGGGCTGCGGTGCGCGATACGGTCTTTGAGGCGCTGCGCTGCCGCCGGTCCTTTGCCGCGCTCGGCGGCGGCGAGACCGGGCGCGGCCTGGTGCTGGGCGGGCTGCGGGCGGCCGGTGTTGACCCCGCCACGCTGTTCACCGGCGAGGGGCACGCACCGGCACCCCTGACGGACGCCGAAGCGCAGAACCCTGCACCCCTGGAAGAGCTTGTGGCGCTGGATTGCCCGGACTGGCTTGCCCCCGCGCTGAAACACAGCCTTGGTACAGACTTCGCCCCGGTGATGCGTCTTTTGCGGCATCGCGCCCCGGTCTTCCTGCGGGTGAACCGTTCCCGCCTGACGCGCGATCAGGCGCAGGCGCGGCTGGCGGCAGAGGGGATTGTCACGCGGCCGCACGGTCTTGCGCCGGACGCCCTTGAAGTGACGGGGAACGCGCGGAAAATCTCCGCATCTGCCGCCTATCGCGACGGATCGGTCGAGCTGCAGGATGTGGCATCGCAGGCCATTGCCCAGGCGATACCGCTGGCCGCGGGGGCCAGGGTCCTGGATTTCTGTGCCGGCGGCGGCGGCAAGACCCTTGCCATGGGCGCGCGTCTGCCGCTGCGGCTTTTTGCCCATGATGTTGAGCCGGGCCGGATGCGCGACCTGCCGCAACGGGCCGGCCGCGCGGGCATTTGCGTGCAGCTTCTGGATGGTGCCGCCGTGGCGCGGGCGGCACCGTTTGATCTGGTTCTGGCTGATGCGCCCTGCTCCGGGTCCGGCAGCTGGCGCCGCGATCCGGAAGGCAAATGGCGGCTGACCGACGCACGCCTTGCACAGGCATGTGCGCTTCAGGCGCAGATCCTGGACCGTTGTGCCGCCCTTGTCGCCGCCGGGGGCAGGCTGGCCTATGTCACCTGTTCGCTGCTTGAGGCCGAGAACCGGACCCAGATCATGCACTTTCTGAGGCGGCATCCCGGCTGGAAACCGGAAAGCGAGCTTTGCCTGACGCCTTTGCAGGGTGGAGACGGTTTTTATCTTGCAGTGCTGGCACGCGGCTGAAGGCCGGACCGGGACAATGTCTTTAACGGTTTCGTTAACAATGGGTTAACCCTTTTCGGCGTCAATGCCTATGCGGGGACCGGATGTGGAGTTTGCCTTTGGGACATGCCGGATTGGCCATCGGCGGGCTTGCGGATCATGTGCGGCTGCTTGCCCCGCAGTCCTGGCTGCTTGTCGTGCTGGCCCTTGCCCTGGGGACTGTGGGCGGCGGTGCTTCGGATGATCTGGTCAAGGCGCTTGTCTTTGCCGGGGCGGCGACCTTTGTCGCGCTTGCCCTGACGATCTATCTTGGCATGCATCTTGCCCGCTATGCCGTGCGGCGCGAGGAAAGTCTTCTGGCCGCGCTGTTCGGCGAAGACCCGGCCCCCATCTTTGCCACCGATGTCGAAGGTCAGATCGGATACCTCAACGCAGCCGCCGCTCAGCGGTTTGCCGGCGGCGGGGGGCACCGCCTGTTGCAGGCCCTTGGCGATCACTGCCTGTACCCCGGTGCTGTCCTGTTCCGGTTGCAGTCGCGGGCGGCGGCGCGGGGCGCGGCCACCGAAGATATGGTGACCCGCCGGGGAATCACCCGACTGTCGGTGCACCGTGTCAGCGCGGCCCGCTTCCTGTGGCGGATCGACGAGGTGCCGGACCGGACCCCCCCCGGACGCAGTGCCGACCTGCTGGGCCTGCCGATGCTGATGTGCAACAGGGCCGGGGCCGTTTTGTATATGAACGAGGCGATGCGCCGCCTTCTGGGTGCCAGACCGCGCCGGATCGACCAGATTTTCGCCAATCCCGCCCGGACCAGCGGCGAGGAAACGGTGGTCCTGACCCAGGACGGTACCGTTCGCGCCCTCAGGGTGGAAATCGAAGGCCCCGGGGCGCGCCGCGACATCTATCTGCTGCCCTTGCCCGTTGCCACATCCAGCCCCGGGTTTCAGGCCGATTTCGATCATCTGCCGGTCGCGCTGGTGACGATTGCCGGTGAGGGAAGCCTGCTGGCGGCCAATCTTGCCGCGCGCGACCTGCTGCAGGTGCCCGCCGCTGCGGGGGTGCGGCTGCCCGATGTGCTGGAAGGGCTGGGGCGATCCCTTGCGGACTGGATCGGCGATGTGCTTGCCGACCGGATTCCGGGCGGTACCGAAGTTCTGCGCCTGCGCACGGCACCGACCGAAACCTTCGTGCAAGTCACGCTGCGCCGCATTGTCGAAGAAGGGCGGCCCTGCGTTCTGGCGGTTCTGAATGATGCCACGGCCCACAAGACATTGGAGGCGCAGTTCACGCAAAGCCAGAAGATGGAGGCGATCGGGCAGCTTGCCGGGGGAATTGCCCATGATTTCAACAATCTTCTGACGGCAATCTCCGGTCATTGCGACCTGTTGTTGCTGCGGCAGGACAGTGACGGGCTTGACTATGCCGATCTGGTCCAGATCCGGCAGAACGCCAACCGCGCGGCCAGTCTGGTGGGGCAATTGCTGGCGTTTTCCCGCAAGCAGACGCTGATGCCCCAACACATTGATCTTTATGACGTCCTGTCTGACCTTACCCATCTGCTGAACCGGCTGATGGGGGAACGGATGCGTCTGGAACTTCAGCATGCGCCGGGGCTTGGCCTGATCCGCGCCGACAAGCGGCAGCTGGAGCAGGTCGTGATCAATCTGGTGGTCAATGCCCGCGATGCCATGTCGGCCGGCGGAACGATCCGCATTTCGACCGAGGCGGTGACCCTGCGGCAGGCGATGCACCGCGACCGGGCCGTCGTGCCGCCCGGCAACTACGCCCTGGTCCGCGTGGCCGATACCGGGCACGGCATCCCGCCCGACCGGATCACCAAGATCTTCGATCCCTTCTACACCACCAAGCGCCCCGGAGAGGGCACCGGGCTTGGGCTGTCCACCGCTTACGGCATCGTCAAGCAATCCGGCGGTTTCATCTTTGCCGAAAGCGAGCCCGGTGTCGGCTCTACCTTTCTGCTGTATTTCCCGATCAATGCGCAGCCGGTCCCAAGCCCGGTGGTTGCAGCTGCACCTGCCCAGGCACCTGCCCCGGCACCGATGCCCCTGCTGCCGCGCCCGATGCTGCGCCAGGGAGAAGCCGTGGTTCTTCTTGTGGAAGACGAAGCCCCCGTCAGGGCCTTCGCCTCGCGCGCGCTGCGGCTGCGCGGCTATGTCGTGCTGGAAGCGGACAGCGCCGAAGCGGCGCTGTCGCTTCTGCAAGACAGCTCGGTTCAGGTCGACATCATCGTGACCGACGTTGTCATGCCGGGGCTGGATGGGCCAAGCTGGGTGCGCAAGGCGCTGGAAAAACGCCCCTCGACCCGGGTCGTCTTCGTCTCCGGCTATGCGCAGGAAAGCTTTGCCGATGCGCAGGGCCTGATCGCCAATTCGGTCTTTCTGCCAAAGCCGTTTTCCCTGACCGATCTGACGGCAACCGTGCAGCGCCAGCTGATGCATTGACCGCCGTCCGGGCGGGGGCGTCCGGACCGGCAAAGGGACGGTAACCTTGCCTTAACGCTTTTGCTGTCATGATGATTTTATGAAAATGAAGGTTGATTTGTTCCTGTTTTGATCCCATAAGGCAGGAACAGGTCAAGAACACCGCAACAATTGCCGTGCGCCGCCGGCTGTGAAATAAGGATGGACTTATGGCTAGTGCCACACTCCTCGAACTGAACGGAAAGCGCGACATGGATAAGGAAAAGGCGCTGGAAAGCGCGCTGGCACAGATCGAGCGGCAGTTCGGCAAGGGCTCTATCATGAAGCTCGGATCCGACAGCAAGATCATGGATGTGGAGGCAACCTCGACGGGGTCGCTGGGCCTTGACATTGCCCTTGGCATCGGCGGCCTGCCCAAGGGCCGCATCATCGAGATTTACGGGCCGGAAAGCTCCGGCAAAACCACCCTGACGCTGCATGTGGTGGCCGAAGAACAGAAGAAGGGCGGCGTCTGTGCCTTTGTCGATGCCGAACACGCGCTTGATCCGCAATATGCGAGGAAACTGGGCGTCAATCTGGACGAGCTGCTGATCAGCCAGCCGGATACGGGCGAGCAGGCGCTTGAAATTGTCGATACGCTGGTGCGCTCCGGCGCGGTCAGCCTGGTGGTGGTGGATTCGGTGGCCGCCCTGACGCCCAAGGCCGAAATCGAAGGCGACATGGGGGACATGCAGATGGGCAGCCAGGCCCGCCTGATGAGCCAGGCCATGCGCAAGCTGACCGCCAGCATCGGCCGCAGCAACTGCATGGTGATCTTCATCAACCAGATCCGCATGAAGATCGGGGTCATGTTCGGATCCCCCGAAACGACGACCGGGGGCAACGCGCTGAAATTCTACGCCTCGGTCCGGCTTGACATCCGCCGGATCGGCGCGATCAAGGACCGGGACGAGGTTGTGGGCAACACCACCCGCGTCAAGGTGGTGAAGAACAAGGTCGCCCCGCCGTTCAAGGAAGTGGAATTCGACATCATGTATGGCGAAGGCATCTCGAAGATGGGCGAGCTGGTGGATCTGGGCGTGAAGGCCGGCGTGGTGGAGAAGTCGGGCTCCTGGTATTCCTATGGCGACGAGCGCATCGGGCAGGGGCGCGAGAATGCCAAGGTCTTCCTGCGCGCCAACCCGGCCACTGCGGCTGAGATCGAAGACAGGATCAGGTCCGGTCATGGTCTGGACCTGTCGTCCAGGGGCGATGCTGTCATGGACGAATAGCGCGCCGCCCGGGCCGCGGATGACAGGCCGGAGCCGGGCAGGTGCCCGGCCTTTGCCTTGGCGGGCCGGGAAAGGTGGACAGGCCCGGATGCGGCGGATAAACGGAACGCAAAGCCGTTTCTTCCGGTGCCTTGGGGGGGCAGAACCGCAATGCCGTCGCTGAACGATATCCGATCAACCTTCCTTGATTTCTTTGGCCGCAACGGCCACCGCATTGTCGACTCCAGCCCCCTGGTGCCGCGCAACGACCCCACGCTGATGTTCGCCAATTCCGGCATGGTGCAGTTCAAGAACCTGTTCACCGGGGTCGAGACCCGCGATTACAGCCGCGCCGCCACCGCCCAGAAATGCGTCCGCGCGGGCGGCAAGCACAACGACCTTGACAATGTCGGCTACACCGCCCGCCACCACACCTTCTTTGAAATGCTGGGCAACTTCAGCTTTGGCGATTACTTCAAGGACAGTGCCATTCCCTTTGCCTGGGAACTGCTGACCCGCGAATTCGGCATCCCGAAGGACAGGTTGCTGGTCACGGTCTACCACAGCGATGACGAGGCCGCCGCTATCTGGAAAAAGGTGGCCGGCCTGACGGATGACCGGATCATCCGCATCCCGACAAATGACAACTTCTGGATGATGGGCCCCACCGGCCCCTGCGGCCCCTGCACCGAGATTTTCTATGACCATGGCGACACGATCTGGGGCGGCCCGCCGGGCAGTGCCGAACAGGACGGCGACCGGTTCATCGAGATCTGGAACCTGGTGTTCATGCAGTTCGAACAGTTCGCCGATGGGTCCCGCACCGGCCTGCCCAAGCCGTCGATCGACACCGGTATGGGGCTGGAGCGCATCGGCGCGCTGCTGCAGGGCAAGCATGACAATTACGACACTGACCTGATGCGCAGCCTGATCGAGGCCAGCGCGCAGGCCACCGGCACCGATCCCGACGGCCCCGGCAAGACGCATCACCGCGTCATTGCCGACCATCTGCGGTCCACCTCGTTCCTGATTGCCGATGGCGTGATGCCGTCGAACGAGGGGCGCGGCTATGTGCTGCGCCGGATCATGCGCCGCGCCATGCGCCATGCGCACCAGTTGGGCGCGCGGGATGTGGTGATGCACAGGCTGGTGCCGGCGCTGGTGCGCCAGATGGGGGCGGCCTATCCCGAACTGACCCGCGCCCAGCCGCTGATCGAGGAAACGCTGCGGCTGGAGGAAACCCGCTTCAGGCAGACGCTGGACCGCGGCCTGAAGCTGCTGGATGACGAGTTGGCCCGCCTGCCCGAGGGCGGTGCCCTGCCCGGCGAGGCCGCGTTCCGGCTGTATGACACGTACGGCTTTCCGCTGGACCTGACGCAGGACGCGCTGCGCGAAAAGGGCCGCGCGGTGGATGTCGAAGGCTTCGATGCGGCGATGCAGGACCAGAAATCCAAGGCGCGCGCCAGCTGGACCGGCTCGGGCGAGACCAGGGATGCAGCGATCTGGTTTGATCTGTCGCAGGCGCAGGGGCCGACCGAATTCCTGGGCTATGATACCGAAACCGCCGAGGGCGAGATTCGCGCCCTGGTCCGCGACGGTGCCGGGATAGGCGGCGCGACACAGGGGGAAACGGTACAGATCGTGGTGAACCAGACCCCGTTCTATGCCGAAAGCGGCGGCCAGGTGGGCGATGCCGGCGTGATCCGCACCGATACCGGCAGCGCGCGGATCACCGATACCCGGAAATCGGCCGGCATCTTCATCCACATCGCGCAGGTGACGGACGGCACGATCCTGAGGGGCCAGCCTGCTAGGCTGGAGGTGGATCATCACCGCCGCACCCGCATCCGCGCCAACCATTCGGCCACACACCTGCTGAACGAGGCTCTGCGGGAGGCGCTGGGCGATCATGTCGCCCAGCGTGGCAGCCTGAATGCGCCGGACCGGCTGCGCTTTGATTTCAGCCATTCCAAGGCCCTGACGCCCGGGGAGCTGGCCAGGGTAGAGGCGAAGGTGAACGCCCATATCCGCCAGAACGGGGCGGTGGAAACCCGCATCATGACGCCGGATGATGCCCGGGCCATCGGCGCGCAGGCGCTGTTCGGCGAAAAATACGGGGATGAGGTGCGGGTTGTCGCGATGGGCCGCGCGCTGGGGTCGGCCAAGGGCTTTGACGGCAACGCCTGGTCGGTGGAACTGTGCGGCGGCACCCATGTGGCGCGGCTGGGCGAAATCGGGCTGTGCGTCCTGCTGGGCGACTCCGCTTCCTCTGCCGGGGTCCGGCGGATCGAGGCACTGACGGGCGAGGCGGCCCTGGCCCATCTGGCCGATCAGGTCAAGCGCCTGGCCGAAATCGCCACGGTGCTGAAGGCGCAGCCGGATGTGCTGCTGGACCGGGTCAAGGCCCTGGTGGAGGAACGTCGCGCCCTGCAGAACGAGGTGGCGCAACTGCGCCGCGATGCCGCCCTGGGCGGCACCGGCGCAGGCGGCCCGGCCGCAAAGGACATCGGCGGCATCAGATTTCTATCGCAGGTTCTGTCAGGCATTTCCGGCCGCGACCTGCCGGGGCTGATCGACGGGATGAAGGCGCGGATCGGGTCGGGCGCGGTGTTGCTGATCGCCGATACCGGCGGCAAGGCGGCGGTCGCGGCGGGCGTGACGGCTGATCTGACAGCGCGCCTGTCGGCGGTGGATATCGTCAAGGCGGCGGCGGAACAGCTTGGCGGCACGGGTGGCGGCGGCCGCCCCGACATGGCACAGGCCGGCGGTACGGATACAACCAATGCCGAGGCGGCCATCCGCGCGGCAGAAGCGGTGATCGGAGCCTGACCATGCCAACCGCCCTGTGGATTGCCCATGTCCATGTCACCGACCCCGAGGCTTACGGCCGCTACGCCAGGGGTGCGACCGAGGCCATTGCCGCCCATGGCGGCGTTTTTCTGGCGCGGGGCGGGCGCTATGTGCAGCTGGAAGGTACCGACCGGGCGCGCAATGTCGTGGCCCGCTTTCCGTCGCTTGAAGCAGCCGAGGAATGCTACCGGTCGCAGGCCTATCAGGCCGCACTGGCCTATGCAAAAGGGGCGGCGGTGCGCGACCTGGTGGTTGTGGAAGAAATCGTCTGACCCCCCGGCCTTCAGCCTGCGCGCGACTGGCGCTTGCGTTCGTTCGGGTCCAGAAAGCGCTTGCGCATCCGCACGGTTTTCGGCGTCACCTCGACCAACTCGTCGTCGTTGATGTAGGCGATGCACTGTTCCAGAGATAGCCTGACCGGCGTGGTCAGGCGCACCGCCTCATCCGTGCCGCTGGCGCGGATATTGGTCAGCTGCTTGCCCTTCAGCGGGTTCACTTCCAGATCATTGTCGCGGCTGTGTTCGCCGATGATCATGCCGGTATAGACCGGCTCCTGCGCGCCGATGAAGAAGTGGCCGCGATCCTCCAGCTTCCACAGCGCATAGGCCACCGAAATGCCGGTCTCCATCGAAATCAGAACCCCGGCGCGGCGCCCTTCGATGGGGCCCTTGTGCGGGGCCCAGCTGTGAAACACCCGGTTCAGAACGCCGGTGCCGCGCGTGTCGGTCATGAATTGCCCGTGATAGCCGATCAGCCCGCGCGAAGGGACCAGGGCAATGATGCGCGTCTTGCCCGCACCCGCCGGTTTCATTTCCACAAGCTCGCCCCGGCGCGGACCGGTCAGCTTTTCAATCACCGCGCCGGTGAATTCATCATCGACGTCGATGGTCACCTCCTCGATCGGTTCATGCCGTACGCCGTCGATGTCGCGGAACAGCACGCGCGGGCGCGAAATTGACAGCTCGAACCCCTCGCGGCGCATGTTTTCGATGAGCACGCCCATCTGCAACTCGCCCCGGCCCGCCACCTCAAACGCGTCGCCGCCGGGCGTGTCGGTGACCTTGATGGCCACGTTGCTCTCGGCCTCTTTCATCAGACGCTCGCGGATCACGCGGGATTGCACCTTGGTGCCGTCCTTGCCCGCAAGCGGGGAATCGTTGATGCCAAAGGTCACGGAGATGGTCGGCGGGTCGATGGGCTGCGCGGGCAGGGGAATGTCAATGTCCAGCGCACACAGCGTATCGGCAACAGTGGCTTTGGTCATGCCGGCAATTGTCACGATGTCGCCCGCCACTGCCTGATCAATCGGCGTGCTGGACAGGCCGCGGAAGGCAAGGATTTTCGATACGCGGAACTGTTCGATCCGCTCGCCCGTCCGCGACAGCGCCTTCAGCGTTTCGCCGACCGAAAGCGTGCCCGCCTCAACCCGGCCGGTCAAGATGCGGCCGATGAAGGGGTCTGCAGACAGGGTGGTGGCCAGCATGCGGAATGGCTCGTTCACCTGCGCGATCTGCCTGGGTGGCGGTACATGGCGCAGGATCAGATCGAACAGCGCATTCAGGTTCCGGCGCGGGCCGTCCAGCTGCGCGTCGGCCCAGCCCGCCCGCCCCGAGGCATAAAGATGGGGGAAATCCAGCTGGGCATCGTCGGCACCGAGGTTGGCGAACAGATCGAACACCTCGTTCAGCGCGCGGTCCGGTTCCGCATCCGGCTTGTCGATCTTGTTGAGAACGACAATCGGGCGCAGACCCAGCGCCAGCGCCTTGGAGGTGACGAATTTGGTCTGCGGCATCGGGCCTTCGGCCGCGTCCACCAGCAGCACGACACCGTCGACCATGTTCAGGATACGCTCCACCTCGCCGCCGAAATCGGCGTGGCCGGGCGTGTCGACGATGTTGATCCGCACGCCGTCATGTTCCACGCTGGTACACTTGGCCAGAATGGTGATGCCGCGTTCGCGTTCGATGTCATTGCTGTCCATCGCGCGTTCGGTGGTGGCCTGATTGTCGCGGTAGGTGCCCGACTGCTTGAGAAGCTCGTCGACAAGCGTGGTCTTGCCATGGTCGACATGCGCGATGATGGCGATGTTGCGAAGCTCCATCGGGGTGGTCTCTTTCCTGTGTCAGCTTGGGCGCGGGCCTAGCGCAGGTATGCCGGAAAGGCCAGCAGAACCTTTTGCGGATGCGGCGGGAAACCCGGACCGGTTTTGCACCGGCGGCACCACAACCGGCAGACCGCCGAAACGGCTGCGGCGGCGCATCGCGGCCAGCGCCGATGGGGCACAGGGCGCGCCGGACGGTGCCCGGCGCGGCAGGATCGCGGCCGCGGCCCCGGCCCCCCCGCAGGGCGGGCCGGGAAACCCGGCCTCAGCCCGCCAGCGCCTTGCTCAGGTATTCGTCCACCTTTTCCAGATAGCCCGTCGTGGTCAGCCATTTTTGATCGGGTCCGACCAGCAGGGCCAGATCCTTGGTCATCCAGCCGTCTTCCACCGCCTGCACCGTCACCCGTTCCAGCGTTTCGGCAAAGCGCAGAAGGGCGGCATTGTCATCCAGCTTGGCGCGGTGCCGCAGACCGCCCGTCCAGGCAAAGATCGACGCGATGGAGTTGGTCGAGGTTTCCTTGCCCTTCTGGTGGTCGCGGTAATGGCGGGTCACGGTGCCATGCGCCGCTTCCGCTTCCACCGTCTTGCCATCCGGCGTCATCAGGACCGAGGTCATCAGACCAAGCGACCCGAACCCCTGGGCAACGGTGTCAGATTGCACATCGCCATCATAGTTCTTGCAGGCCCAGACATATCCGCCCGACCATTTCAACGCCGATGCCACCATGTCGTCGATCAGGCGGTGTTCGTAATGGATGCCCTTCCTGCGGAACGCATCTTCGAATTCTTCCTGATAGACCTTCTGGAAAATGTCCTTGAAGCGTCCGTCATAGACCTTGAGAATCGTGTTCTTGGTGGAAAGATAGACCGGCCAGCCGAGGCTGAGGCCATAGTTGAGCGAGGCGCGGGCGAAATCGGTGATGCTGTCATCAAGGTTGTACATGCCCATGAACACGCCCGCAGAGGGGGCCGAATAGACATCGCGCTCGATCGTGGTGCCATCCTCGCCCACGAATTTCATCGTCAGCTTGCCGGCCCCCGGAAAGCGGAAATCGGTGGCGCGGTACTGGTCGCCAAAGGCATGGCGGCCCACCACGATGGGCCGGGTCCAGCCGGGGACAAGGCGCGGCACGTTGCGGCAGATGATCGGCTGGCGAAAGATGACGCCGCCCAGAATGTTGCGGATCGTGCCGTTCGGGCTTTTCCACATCTGCTTCAGGCCGAATTCCTCGACCCGCGCTTCATCGGGGGTGATGGTCGCGCATTTCACGCCCACGCCGTACTGCCGGATCGCATGGGCGGAGTCGATCGTGACCTGATCGTCGGTGCGGTCACGCTCCCCGATCCCCAGATCGTAGTATTTCAGATCAATGTCCAGATAGGGCAGGATCAGCTTCTTCTTGATGAACGCCCAGATGATCCGGGTCATCTCGTCGCCATCAAGTTCGACGACGGGGTTCGCTACCTTGATCTTTGCCATGTGCGCCTCTGCTGCAGGGATTCGATTGATCATGCGATACCCGATCTTGGCGGCTTTGGAAAGTTCTGTATGCCGTGGTATACTGATCTTGCGCACCTTTGGGCGGACGCGCTGCGCAGCCGCGCCGGGGGACACGAACCGACCGACCCCCGGGGTCTGCATCATGGGCGACTTTTGGCCTGCGGGATGGGGGGGGCGCTACGGAGCGGCAGGGTGCCCGTCAGCGCGCCCTTTTGCCTTGCCGCCCACGGGTCGCATGCCCCGCTGGCAAGATCACCGCAAGATGTTCGGGAACGAAGGTCCAGGATGCTTTATATCGACTGCGGCACGGATTTGGCGTCCGGCGGCGCAACGCGCGAAAGGCGCCATCGGCGTCACGCGTCGGCACACCCCCAGATACAGCGGTGCCGGGGTCAGCCTTAGCGCGAAACCTCGCCCAGCCGCCGCTTCACATAGTCCGACACATGGGCGATCATCGGTTTCATATGCGCTTCCTCGTCCTTGAAGAAGTGGTCGGCACCCTCGATCTGCGTATGGGTGATCTTGATGCCCTTCTGTTCATGCAGCTTGCTCACCAGGCTGATCGTGTCCTTCGGCGGTGCCACACGGTCTGCCGTGCCGTTGATGATCAGGCCGGACGACGGGCAGGGGGCAAGAAAGCTGAAGTCATACATGTTCGCCGGCGGCGAGACCGAGATGAAGCCCGTAATCTCGGGGCGGCGCATCAGAAGCTGCATCCCGATCCAGGCACCAAAGCTGAAGCCTGCAACCCAGCAATGCTTGGCGTTCTGGTTCATCGTCTGCAGATAATCCAGCGCCGAGGCCGCATCGCTGAGCTCGCCGATCCCCTGGTCATATTCCCCCTGGCTGCGCCCGACCCCGCGGAAGTTGAAACGCAGCACGGTAAAGCCCAGGGTATAGAAGGTGTAATGCAGATTGTAGACGACCTTGTTGTTCATCGTCCCGCCGAACTGCGGGTGCGGATGCAGCACGATCGCAATCGGCGCATCCCTGTCCTTCTGCGGATGATAACGGCCTTCAAGCCGGCCTTCGGGGCCAGCGAAAATCACTTCGGGCATCGATCCGCCTGTCTTTTTTCTATGCCGCGCGACATTCTTGACAAATTCGCTCGGGTTACTTAGAACGCTTCTAAATCCGTAAAGGACCGGGCTCCGGGTTGGGAAGGGAGTTAAGCAGCCTTCCGCCTCACGTCAATCGCTTAGCAATGAGGCGGTGATGAAACTCTCGACAAAAGGCCGCTATGCGATGGTGGCGCTGGCCGATCTGGCGCTGGCCGAGGACGACGATCTGGTGTCGCTGGCGGCGATATCAAGGCGGCAGGACATTTCGCTTCCCTATCTGGAGCAGCTTTTCGTCAAGCTGCGCCGGGCGGGGCTTGTGGATGCCGCGCGCGGACCGGGCGGCGGGTACCGTCTGTCACGGCATCCCGATTCCATCCGTGTCAGCGAAATCCTGGAAGCGGTGGATGAAACCGTCAGCGCCCTGCACACCGGGGCGGGGGTGACGGGCGGCATTTCGGGAACGCGCGCGCAATCGCTGACCAACCGGCTGTGGGAAGGGCTTTCGGCCCATGTCTATGTCTTCTTGCACCAGACCCGGCTGTCGGACGTCATCCGCAATGAAATGCATCCCTGCCCGGCGGTGCCCGCGCTGTTGCGCGTTGTCGATGACGGGGCCGATGCGGACGCCGCCCCGGCAGCGCGGGCCGGTGTCGGAGAACGGGTTTGACCGGGCGGGTCTATCTGGACTGGAACGCCACAGCACCGCTGCGCCCGCAGGCGCGGGCGGCGATGATCGCGGCAATGGACGTGGCGGGAAACCCGTCTTCGGTCCATGCCGAAGGCCGGGCGGCAAGGGCGCTGATCGAACGGGCGCGGGCCCAGGTGGCCGCAGCGCTTGGCGCAGAGGGGGCCGACATCATCTTTACCAGCGGGGCGACCGAGGCTGCGGCCCTGGCCTGCGCCGGGCGAAACCTTGTGTGCGCGGCCATCGAGCATGAAGCGGTCAGCGCCTGGTGTGCGCCGGTTCTTGCCGCCGACCGCGACGGGCAGGTCGCGGTCCGCGATCCGGCGCAGACCGCCTTGCAGTTCGCCAATTCCGAAACCGGAATCATCCAGACGCTGCCCACGGGGCTTGCGGTGTGCGATTTGACGCAAGGCTTCGGCAAGGTGCCGCTCGCCTTCACCTGGCTGGGCTGTGACATGGGCCTGGTCTCGGCGCACAAGCTGGGCGGCCCCAAGGGCATCGGCGCGCTGGTGCTCCGGCGCGGGCTGGATGTGGAATCGCGCCTGAAGGGCGGCGGGCAGGAAATGGGGCGGCGGGCCGGGACCGAAAACCTGATCGGCATTGCGGGCTTCGGGGCTGCGGCGGAAGCCGCCGCGCGCGATCTGACCTCCGGCGTCTGGGACCGTGTGGCCCAGTTTAGAAATATTCTAGATCAAGGATTGTCCGCTTGCGGATTCAGGACTATTTCCGTCGGGAACGGCGCATCCCGTCTGCCCAACACCCTGTGCCTGATTGCCCCCGGCTGGAAGGGCGAGACGCAGGTGATGCAGATGGACCTTGCGGGCTTTGCGGTTTCTGCCGGGTCTGCCTGTTCTTCGGGCAAGGTCCGGTCAAGCCGGGTGCTGCGGGCGATGGGCTTTGATGACGACGAGGCGGCTTCGGCGATCCGGTTTTCGCTGGGGCCGGAGGTGACGGAAGATCAGGTTCTGCGCTGCGTTGAAGCCTGGACCACGCGCTACGCCAGGCATCGCACCCGCGCTGCCTGACGGGCGGAAGGGCGAAGGACGGAAGGAAAGATCATGACGGTACTTGATGGCGGACTTCAGCCCGAAATGCGCGTCGGGGTCGACCGCGAGACGATTGAAACCGTACAGGCCATGGCCGGCAAATACAAATACGGCTGGGAAACCGACATCGAGATGGACTTTGCGCCCAAGGGGCTGAATGAGGACATCGTCCGCCTGATTTCGGACAAGAACGGCGAACCGGCGTGGATGCTGGAGTGGCGTCTTGCCGCCTACCGGCGCTGGGTCAAGATGGAAGAGCCGCGCTGGGCGATGCTGAAGTACCCCGAGATCGACTATCAGGACCAGTTCTATCACGCCAAGCCGAAAAGCATGGCGGGCAAGCCAAAGTCGCTGGACGAGGTGGACCCGAAACTGCTGGCAACCTATGCCAAGTTGGGGATTCCACTGAAAGAGCAAATGGTTCTGGCCGGTGTTGAAGGTTCTGACGAGCCGCGCCGCGTGGCCGTGGATGCGGTGTTTGACAGCGTGTCGGTCGGCACAACCTTCAAGGCGGAGCTGGCGAAGGCTGGCGTCATCTTCTGCGCGATTTCCGAAGCGGTGCGCGAACATCCCGAGTTGGTCCGGAAATACCTCGGCTCTGTCGTGCCGCAGTCCGACAACTTCTTTGCCACGCTCAACAGCGCGGTCTTCACCGACGGTTCCTTTGTCTTCATCCCCGCAGGCGTGCGCTGTCCGATGGAACTGTCGACCTATTTCCGGATCAATGCCGAAAACACCGGCCAGTTCGAGCGCACGCTGATCATCGCGGAACAGGGATCTTACGTCAGTTACCTGGAAGGCTGCACCGCGCCCAAGCGCGACACCCATCAGCTGCATGCTGCCGTGGTCGAGATCGTCATTCTGGACGATGCCGAGGTGAAGTATTCCACCGTGCAGAACTGGTACCCGGGCGACGAGATGGGCCGGGGCGGCATCTACAACTTCGTCACCAAGCGCGCCGATTGCCGGGGGGCGCGATCCAAGGTGATGTGGACCCAGGTTGAAACCGGATCGGCCATCACCTGGAAATATCCCTCTTGTATCCTGCGCGGCGATGACAGTCAGGGCGAGTTCTATTCCATCGCCATCGCCAACAATGCCCAGCAGGCCGATACCGGCACCAAGATGGTGCATCTGGGCAAGAACACGAAATCCCGCATTGTGTCCAAGGGCATATCGGCGGGCCGCGCCCAGAACACCTATCGCGGCCTGGTGTCGATGCACCCCAAGGCGACCAACAGCCGCAACTACACCCAATGCGACAGCCTGCTGATCGGGCAGGGCTGCGGCGCGCATACGGTTCCCTATATCGAGGTGAAGAACAACTCCAGCCGCGTGGAGCATGAAGCAACCACGTCAAAGGTCGATGATGACCAGCTTTTCTACTGCCGCTCGCGCGGGATGGACGAGGAACAGGCGGTGGCGCTGGTGGTGAACGGCTTTGTCAAGGACGTGCTCCAGACGCTGCCGATGGAGTTTGCGATGGAAGCGCAGGCGCTGGTTGCGATTTCGCTGGAAGGCTCGGTGGGGTAAGAATGACGGCAGAGCAATTGATTGCGACGTTGAAAAACCGCTACCGGACGGCAGACAAACGCAAGCTGGCACCGACGTTTCATCTGAAATCCCAAAGGGAATGCGGCTGGCGAAATACGTCGCCATGAGGTGAAGTCAGTGTTCCGGCGCAGATAGAACGGGAAAGAAATGCTTGAAATCAAAAACCTGCACGTTAGACTTGAAGCAGAAGACAAGCCCATCCTGAGGGGTGTTGACCTGCGCGTTGCCGCCGGAACGGTTCATGCCATAATGGGGCCGAACGGATCGGGCAAATCAACCCTGTCCTATGTGCTGGCGGGCCGCGACGGCTATGCGGTAACGGAAGGGACCGCCATGCTGGACGGGGCGGACCTGCTGGCGATGGAACCGGAAGAACGCGCGGCGGCCGGGCTGTTTCTGGCGTTCCAGTATCCGGTCGAGATTCCGGGGGTGGGCAACATGACCTTCCTGCGCACGGCTGTGAACGCCCAGCGCAAGGCGCGCGGAGAAGCAGAGCTGAGCGCCGGCGATTTCCTGAAACTGGTGCGCGAAAAAGCCCGCACCCTGAAGATCGACGCCGACATGCTCAAGCGCCCAGTCAACGTGGGCTTTTCGGGCGGCGAGAAAAAGCGCAACGAAATCCTGCAAATGGCGATGCTGGAGCCGAAGATGTGCATCCTGGACGAAACCGATTCGGGCCTGGATGTGGATGCGATGAAGCTGGTGTCCGAAGGCGTGAACGCCCTGCGCGACGCAGGCCGCGCCTTTCTGGTGATCACGCATTACCAGCGCCTGCTGGACCATATCCGCCCCGATGTTGTGCATATCATGGCCGACGGGCGCATCGTGAAAACCGGCGGGCCGGACCTGGCGCTGCAGGTTGAAAAGAACGGTTATGCCGACATCCTGGCAGAGGCCGTCTGATGCCGGTACCGAAGGCAAAGCTTGATGCGCTTGCCGCACGGATCGCAGGGCTTGATCTTGTGCGCGGCGGCTGGGCGGGTACGGCGCGGGCCGAGGCGCTGGCGCGCCTGGGGGCGATGGGATTGCCCGCCCGGCGCGATGAATACTGGCGCTATACCGACCCTGCCGATCTGATTGCGCCGCAGGCTCCGCGCGCGGCCACCTTTGCGGCCACAGATGAACCGCCGGTCTTTGACGGTATCGACCGGCTGCGAATCGTCTTCGTCGATGGTGTCTTCGACCCGGCCCTGTCCGACGATCTGACGCTGGCCGGTGTCGAGATCGAGCTTTTGTCCAAGGCCGGGCAGATCGATATCCACTGGGCGCGCGAGGTTTACGGCGTGCTTGAGGCGCGCGGGCAAGCCCCGGTCCAGCGGCCGCTGGCGGCGCTCAACACGGCCTTTGCCGCCCAGGGCGTGCTGATCCGGGCGACGGGGCGCGCTGTGCGGCCCGTGGCACTGATCTATCTGCACCGGTCGGAAACCTCTGACGCCATTCTGCACCATTGCATCAAGGTCGAGGCAGGCGCGGAACTGACCGTGCTGGAAAGCGGCCCCGCCGCCGCCCGCTTCAACAAGGTGATGGAAGTGGACGTGGCCGCAGGGGGCCGGTTTCACCATATCCGCGCCCAGGGGCGCGACCACGGGCGGCGGGCCGCCACGCATCTGTTCGCCCGTCTGGGCGCGGACAGCCTGCTGAAATCCTTCACCCTGACGGCCAATGGCGTGCTGACGCGCAACGAAGTGGTGATCGAGTTGCTGGGCGATGACGCTGTGGCCCATATCGCCGGGGCGGCGGTGGGCGACGGTGCCTTTCACCATGATGACACGGTCTTCATCACCCATGCGGGCCTGCGCTGCGAAAGCCGGCAGGTGTTCAAGAAGGTGCTGATGAACGGTGCGGTCGGCGTGTTTCAGGGCAAGATTCTGGTGAAGCCCGGTGCGCAGAAGACCGACGGCTATCAGATCAGCCAGTCGCTTTTGCTGGACGGCGACAGCCAGTTTCTGGCCAAGCCCGAACTGGAAATCTATGCCGATGACGTGAAATGCTCGCACGGGTCGACCTCGGGCGCGATTGACGAGGTGGCGCTGTTCTATCTGCGCTCGCGCGGGGTGCCCGAGGCGGCGGCGAAATCGCTGCTGGTTCTGGCTTTCCTTGCCGAAACCATTGCCGAGATCGAGGACGGGACGATTGCCGAAGACATCCGGCTGCGTCTGCAGAACTGGCTTGAACGGCACGGGCGCTGACAGATGCCGGTCAGCACGGATATTCTTGAAAGCTATGTCAGGCCGCGTCAGGTTTTCCGGCGCAAGCTGGAAGGGGGCATGGATGAAGGGCGGGCGCTTGCCACGCTGATCGGGGCCTGCCTGCTGATCTTTGTCGCGCAATGGCCCGGCCTGGCCCGGGCGGCCCATGTCGATCCGGCCGTTCCGCTGGACGCGCGGATGGGGGGTGCGCTGTTTGGCACGCTGTTTCTGCTGCCCCCCATCGCCTATGGGGTGGCGGCACTCAGCCATCTGCTGGCGCGCGCCCTGGGTGGAACGGGCAGCTTCTTTGCCGCCCGTCTGGCCCTGTTCTGGGCCTTGCTGGCGGTCAGCCCCCTGATGCTGCTGCAGGGTCTGGTGCGCGGTTTCATCGGGCCAGGACCGGCGCTGACGCTGGTGGGTCTGGTCGTGTCGGCCGCCTTTCTGGCGCTGTGGGTCACATCCCTTCTTGAGTCGGAGCGCCGGTGATGGAGTGGAACCTGCCCGGTCTTCTGTCTGCGCTGCGGTATTCTCTGCAATCACCGCGCGACGGCATCCGTCAGGTGATCGATTCGGATCCGCCGATGGTGGCGCGCTGGATCGCGCTGCTGCTTGTGGCCATTGCCAGCACGTTCCTGATGCTTCTCAGCCTTGCCCTTGTCCCGGCGGAACAGATGCCGCCCGCGCTTCTGTGGGCGCTCGGCTCGCCGCTTGGTCTGGCGGCGATCCATGTGGTCATGCTGCTGGTTTCGGTGCATCTGCTGTACCGCCTGGGGCGGTTCCGCAACGGGCGGGGCAGCTTCGCCGACAGTCTGACGGTTCTGATCTGGTTTCAGATCATCATGCTGGCTGTTCAGGCTGTCCAGCTTGCGGTGCAGGTCGCGCTGCCCCTGCTCGCCTTTCCGGCCTATCTTGCGGGGACGGTCCTGTTCTTCTGGCTGCTGACCAATTTCGTGGCCGAACTTCATGGCTTCGCATCGCTGACCATGACCTTTTTCGGCATCCTCGTGGCGCTTGCGGTGCTGATCCTGCTTTTGGGGTTCGGTCTGGCCCTGGTCGTTGCCGTGACCGTCGGAGTGCCTGCAGCATGATCCCCTATGATGTCGACCTTGTCCGCAAGGATTTTCCCATTCTCTCGCGCGAGGTGAACGGCACGCCGCTGATTTACCTGGACAACGGTGCCTCTGCGCAAAAGCCGCGCTGTGTGATCGATGCAGTCACGCAGGCCTATTCGATGGAATATGCCAACGTTCACCGTGGCTTGCATTACCTTTCCAACCTTGCGACCGACCGGTACGAAGCCGTGCGCGGCAAGATCGCCCGCTTTCTGAACGCAGGCTCAGAGGCCGAGATCGTCTTCACCTCGGGCACCACCGAGGGCATCAACCTTGTCTCTTGCGGCTGGGCTGCGCCGCGGCTGCAGGCGGGGGACGAGATTGTGCTGTCGATCCTGGAACATCACGCCAACATCGTGCCCTGGCATTTCCTGCGCGAACGCCAGGGCGTGGTGCTGAAATGGGTCGATGTGGATGCCAAGGGTGATCTGGACCCCCAGGCGGTGCTGGATGCCATCGGCCCGCGCACCCGTCTGGTGGCGGTCACACATATGTCGAACGTTCTGGGCACCAGGGTGGATGTCGCGGCGATCTGCGCCGGGGCACGGGCGCGCGGCGTGCCGGTGCTGGTCGACGGGTCGCAGGCCGCCGTGCACATGCCGGTTGATGTGCAGGCGATCGGCTGCGATTTCTATGCGATCACCGGGCACAAGCTTTACGGTCCCTCGGGGTCCGGTGCGATCTTTATCCGGTCTGACCGGATGGCCGAGATGCGCCCCTTCATGGGCGGCGGTGACATGATCCGCGAGGTTACGCGCGACAGCGTCACCTGGAACGACCCGCCGATGAAGTTCGAGGCGGGAACCCCGGGAATCGTCGCCCAGATCGGTCTGGGCGTGGCGCTGGATTACATGACCGCCCTGGGGATGGACGCGATTGCAGCCCATGAGTCGGAGTTGCGTGATTACGCGCAGGCGCGTCTGTCGGGGCTGAACTGGCTGACCCTGCAGGGAAGGCCGACGACCAGGGGTGCCATTTTCTCCTTCACGCTGAAGGGTGCGGCCCATGCGCATGACATCTCGACCGTGCTCGACAAGAAGGGCATCGCGGTGCGGGCGGGCACGCATTGCGCCATGCCGCTGATGGAGCATCTGGGGGTGGGGGCCACCTGCCGCGCCTCTTTCGGGCTGTACAACACCCGGGCCGAGGTTGATGCCCTGGTCAGCGCGCTGGAGTTGTGCCACGATCTGTTCGCGTGAAGGGCCCCGCCACTTCGCCATTGCAGCAGGCCCGCGTTTATCCTATCACCGCGGCACGCACCCGTAGCTCAGCTGGATAGAGCGCTGCCCTCCGAAGGCAGAGGCCACACGTTCGAATCGTGTCGGGTGCGCCAGAAAATCCAAACAAAATCAGGAATTTATGTGGCGCGCGGAGCGGCGCAAAGATCGCCATCTGAAACGGGTAAGCAAGAGGTAAGCAGGCTTGCGCTGTTGCTTGCCTGCAACGATTCTGCTCAGCGAAGCGAGACGCGGGGCCGTCCGGCCGGCCCTCCGTCTTGGGTGGCCTCTTACTCGACCATAGGCGTAAGCGCCTGAGCTCTTTTCTAAGCTCGGGGTGGGTCGTATTCGACCGGGCGGGTGATCGCCTTGCCGTCCCAGATAATCTGCTCCGGCAACAATGACCGACGAACTCTTCCGACGGTGATCTCGAACAGGGCTACAGAATTCCGCCTCTTCCGGCCAGGGGGCGCGACGATGTGAATTTGCTTCGTCGGCGTCTCTGCCCTGGCCAGCGTTACCGCCTCGTTCAGGTCGGTATCCGCAGAGATCACCAAGGCCCGGTCGAATCGGTCCTTCAGCCCATCCGCCATGAGGTGGGCGCCGATGTTCACGTCCGTTTCCTTCTCCTCGTGGGCCGTGTACCGCACCCCGCAGCCCTTGCACCGCCTGAACGTTTCCTTGAAACGGCCTTCGATGAACTGGACGCCGCGGGACTGAAGGGCTGCAACATACCTCTGGTGGCGACGATAGCTTTCCGGGATCCACGTCGCGTAGGCAGAGAAGTATTTCACGGCGGTAAGAGCTTCGTCCGCTCGGATGAGCGTTTCAGACAAAGCCCACAGATCGAGCCACTTCAGGTGGTTCTCTGCTAGATCGTCAAGCGCGTGGTAGAGGTTGAAGCCATCAACATAGACCGAGACCCGCTTTGCCGTCATTCAACTACCGCGCCGAGAAACGAGAAAGCCGCCCTTTCGAGCGGCTTATCCGATGGCGCGAACACCACCGGTTAGATGGTCTATATTTAGCACTCGCTGTCATTCATGCAAGGCCGAATCTGAGTGTCCGCCCCGTGGCGACCTGGTGGGATCACCGACCCTTTCGCCGGCCGCGATGTGACTCGGGCGGGGGCGGTGGTGGAAGCTCTGACAGGTAGCGCATGGCGTCCTGCACGGTCAGCAGACCCAGCCGCGTCTCCCTCGCGATGTCCCCGGCCCTGCGGAGGCCTCGCCGCATGGCATCGGCGACCTTGCGGGCCGTGGCCGGATCGACGGGCTTCGGCTCAATGGCCACGGGGACGAAGGCAGGCGGCGTATCGCAGCGCTCCGGCCAGCCGGCCGGTCGGTAGCCTGCCAGATAGGCCTTCAGCAAGAGAACAACAGCAGGGCCGGGTGCCCGCGACCCCGTCTCAATCTCAGATATCCGCGTCTTGGCTCCGTAGCCGAGAAGCCGGGCCGCGTCGGCCTGATCGAGGCCCAGCTTCAGCCGCGCCGCCTTGAAATCCGCCGCCTGCACGTCGCCCTCCCGTGTTACGCATTGCGTATCATGTATAGCGCTAGCCGCAGTGATACGCAATGCGTAACTTCCTTTCGGCCACGGTCGCGGCTGACAGAGGGTGGCCGCCGATACGCAATGCGTAACCGGCTGACAGGGGTCGACCCAGGAAAACCGGCGCGCCGCCAAAATTTTCGAGGCCTGTTGCGCGAGGTGGCGAAGAGGGTAAGTCCCCGTTTTATCCTCCACCACCCTATCCGCGCGCGTCTTGGCCCCCCTCCCCCCTCGCGGCCTTCCAAAGCGAAAACGGATCGACCCCCTCCCCCCGGTCGGGCGTTCGCTCGCCCTGTCGATCGGGCGCGAGGCGAGGCACCGGCAGGCCCGTGGCCAGAGCGGCAGGCAGGGATCGAGGCGGGCAGGCAAGGCCCCTGCCAACGCTGGCCAAGGCGGCGGAGTGGCCCGGCAGGGCCAGTGTGCGGGCCGGGGCGAGGTAAGGGTGGCGGGCACGCAAGGCCCTGTCGGTGCCGCAGACAGGGAGCGGCGCTGGGGAAGGGAGTGGGGGCGAGGCGAGGCGCTGGCATAGCGCCCGCCCGTGGCCTCTCTGGCGCGACGGCCACGGGCTACGGGCCACACAGGCAAGGATCCTCTGCCCCGTGGCCTAGGCACGCCTCAGCATGGCCAGGGCGAGGCGCTGAAGCTCTTGGCAGGCCTCTGCCACGATCAAGGCCTCTGGCCCTTCCTCGCGCAAGGCGCTCACCGTGGCGAAGCACCCGTCGATCGCCCGCGCGAGGTGCACAAGGGCGGGTGGTGCAGAGGGACCGCGCAACCGAGCTTCCTGCGGTGCCAGGTCATCCATCCATAGGCGGCACATCTCTTCCACCGCAGAGGCGACAAGGGCGGGGCTGGCATCGGGCTTCACAGGGCTGGGCTCCGTATCGAGGGACAGGCCGGCCACCCTACGCGCCCGGCCGGCTGCCTGTCGCCAAAGTAGTTTGCCGATCGGTTGATGCTACCGGACGTGGCCACCGGGGCGATCTAGCCCGTTCGTTGCAATCACAACGTCCGTTGAAATTTGCAACGGCGCAAGATATACGCAACGAAACGCCACTTCACGCCCGGATGCACCATGCAACAGTTCGTCGTTTACCGCCGCGTCAGCACCGAAGAGCAAGGCAAGTCTGGCCTGGGGCTGGACGCTCAGACGCGCGACATAGACATGTTCCTTGCCCACTATGCCGAAACGCCCTTCGAGGTTGTGGCAGAGTTCACCGAAGTGCAGTCCGGCAAGGATGCGGACCGGCCCGAATTGGCCAAGGCTCTGGACCTTTGCCGCAAGTTGGGCGCGACGCTTCTAGTCGCGAAACTGGACCGCCTGTCGCGCCGGGTCGCTCAGATCGCGGCCTTGATGGAAGACCGCCGCATCCGGTTCCGGGTCGCATCCATGCCCCATGCGGACAACTTCCAACTGCACATCTATGCGGCCTTGGCGGAGCAAGAGAGGGAGTTCATCTCGCGGCGGACCAAGGCGGCGCTGGCAGAGGCGAAGGCCAAGGGCAAGAAGCTGGGCGGGATCCGGCCCAAGACAGAGGCCCGCAACGTGGCCGTGAAGGCCCAAGCGGAAGGCTACGCTCAGAAGGTCGCGGGGATCGTGCAGCCCATGCGACAGGCCGGGAAGAGCTTGCGCGAGATTGCGGACTGCCTGAACGCCTCGGGGGTCGCCACGTCTCGCAACGGGAAATGGTCCGCCGCTCAGGTGATGCGGACGCTCGATCGGCTGGAGCCTGCCGCCTGACAGGCGAAGGGGGCGGCACGCCCCCGCAAGCGCACCGCCCCCCTCTGGACCTTCCCTAGACGCGCGCGGCACCGGTGCACCCCTGACACAACCGCAGACGCCCCGGGTGGCCCTATCGCTTCCCGGGCCTCACGCCGGCCCGCCAGAGGTTCGCAGCCGTGGTCAGGCCCCAAGGGGTGAGGCGCATCAGGTCCGCGCCCTCGGCCAGTCTCGGGTCAGCTTCGGCCACGGCTTTCAGGAATGCCGCCGCGTCCTTCACCACCGCAGACCGCGCCTCGGGGCTGCCAAGCGCCCTGTCCAGTTGGGCGAAGGTCCGGTCAAGCTGAGCGTTCCAGTCCGCCTCGGGTGCCTTCAGAAGGTGCAGGTGATCTGCCGCTTGCGTCAGGGCCTCGCCCCATACCGTCTTCGGTATCCCCACCGCGACGGCCGCTTCCTGCACGGCTGCGAAGCCCGCCCTGTCGATCACATGCGCGGCGAGGTTCGGGGGCAGTGGCAGGTCGCCGATCGACAGGGCGGGCTCGAAGCCTTCGAGGGGGCCTGCCGGTGCGGCCTCTGCGGCGGGCGTGGCGGCCAAGGTCATGGCTTCAAGCTGGCGGATGTAGTGCTCCCTGCCTTGGGGCGTGGGGGCCGCCACGGTCTTGGCCAGGGTGTCCCGGTAGGCTTGGCTCTCGGACAGAGGGACCGCCGCGCCCGGTGCCGCCACGGGGCTGGCAGAGGGTGCAGGTGCCGGGGCTGCACCGCCCGCGGCGGCTATTTCCAGCCGTTGCATGGCGGCATGCTTGGCTTGGGGCGTGGTGGCCGCGACCAGATCATTGAACGCGGCCACATAGGCCGGGTTGTGCTGAAGGGGCGTTCCGCTCGCGCCGCCGTTTCCGAAGTCATCGCTGGCCATGGTCATGCACCTCCGCTTGCGGCTTTCCTGCCGTGCCTTACCTGCCGGCCGTCGCGGTCATCGCCATCGTGCAGGTCGAGAAGCGCCGCGATGCTGGGCTCTGCGAAGAGCGGGGCCGCGGCCTTCGGCAGAGGCGCAACCGAAGCGTCCAGGATGTGGCCGGTCAGCGGCAGGTTCTGCAATGCAGCCCTCAGCTTCACCCGCCGAAGGACCGCATCGGCTGACAGGCCGCTTGCAAGCTCATTCCGGGCCGGGCCGTCCAGTGACGGGGCGATGTGCGCATAGAGCTTCGCGTTGTGCTCCTGCACCCGCTTGAAGCAAACGGCCACCAGGTCAATCGCCTCGTCCAGATCATCGGGATGTTCCGCGGCCAGGTGCGCTATCTCGCGCGCCCGGGCGGTCCATTCGGCTTGGACAGCGGCTTCCGCGTCCGCCGCCGCACTCTGCCGCGCCTCTTCGAGACGGGCCTTGGCACCTTCCACCGCGACCAGGTGGCCGGCCAGAGTGGCCCGGGCGTTTTCCAGATCGGTGGCCAGAGCGGCCTCGCGGGTGCGGATTGCGCGCCGGGCGTCATCCGTTCCGGCCGAAGCGGCTTCAATGGCGAGGTCCGTGCAGGCCTCTTCGGCCCTCTGCACCGCGGCTTGAAGCCGGGGCGTCCGGGCCTCCAGGTTGACCAGGGCTTTCACCAGGTCGGTTTCGATCAGTTCGGCCATGGTCATTCCTCCAGACGGGGATTGGTGGGTTGCGCCGCGCCACCGAAGAGGCGGGCTGTTCCTGCCCCTTCAGCCGCTTGGCGCGTAACGGGAGAGGCAGCCAAGGGCTCAGGCACGCGACCGGCAAGCACCTGTCGCAGAGCGTGGCGGATGAAGTTCCCAACGGGGCGACCGGTTTCTCGGGCGCGGTCGCGCACCTCTTCGGCCAGGGCGTTGGGAAGTCGGATTGTGAATATCTGATCGTAGGGCGTTTTTCGGGGCATGGCGGCCTCCTTAGCGGTGTCTGAATACCGCAAGGGTGAGTCTCACAAAGGCCCACGTCAAGAAGAAAATGTAAGTAAAACAGACCATTACAGTAGCACATTTGTCTAGTTCGGCAGGTAAGCCGTTGACTAGACTCAGACTTATCGCCGCGAAAATTTTTTCGAACGGTCGGAAAGGCGATCTGGCCACGGGGCGAGGGCCGAACGGCTGGAATTCTGCCGGATGGACGAAAGACTGATAATTGAGATGGATTTCCACGCGAGTTCTCAGGGCTTGCACGTCGCCCACGGTTTCGCCCTATCCCCTGTCCGTGTGCGTCGGAATGCTAGTCGCCCTGACCGGCCCCTCGGGGTCCTATTCGCCTTGACCCCTGTCCGCCCAGAGGCCTCCCCGACGGCACCCCTTTGCGGCGATCTGGCCACGGGTATTCCTTCGATCAGGAGCGCGCAGCGCCGCCCGGGGCGTGGCCCTTAGGCCCGCCCCAAGGGCGCGCAAGCGCCTAGGGGGGGTAGGGGGGAAATGTGGAAACTTTTTCCGAAAAAATGTGGTGATTCAATTGGTCAATGTGGTGGGCTAATTCGCCAATGTGGTGCGCTAAAGGGGGTCAATGTGGAGGTCTAAAGGGGTCGATGTGGAGGCTAATCAGGCTGTTTTCGCCCTTGGAATTAGAATGTGGAAGAATGTGGTGGGTTAACTTCCCGTTTCTGACCCCCAAAACGGCAACGGGGCCGCCTATCAAGCGACCCCGCCCCCGTGGCCATCAGGCCCAACCTACTCCTCTGCACCGCCGATCACGATCAGCCTGACAGGAGCCCCCGGCTTGCCGTTGCTCTCTGCTTTGTATCGGACCCAAGCCCCCTTCACCTCCACCGGTTTCTGGAGTTTCGCGCGCAGCATCGTCGCCAGTTCCTTCCGCGTGAAACGATCCAGCGACGGGTCCAGCCGGATCACATTATCAACAGTAGCAGAAAGGCTATCCGCCGCGATCTGCTGCTCTTCGAAAATCGCCGTGTAGGCAAGGTTCGCAAGGTGCTCTGCGGTCGGTTCCGGGTTCACTTCGAAGGCTGCGGCGGGGTCGAAACCGTTCGCCACGCCATCTTCCTGCACCTCTTCTAGGCGGTGCTGTTCGCGGCCTGCGCGCTTGTTGCGATACGGCATCTTGCGGATCGTCCCTTTCCCCATCAGCCTTTCCATAGCCGCCTGCAAATCGCGCACTCCAAAGCCCGTGGCCTCGGGCCAGTTCTGGAATTCGTTGGGTGCGCTGCCTTTGCCCGTGTCAGTGACGTTGATGCTGCGCGCCCGAGCGGACCTGAGACAGGCGAGGAACGCGGCCTCGGCTTGGACTTGGCGCAGCGCCGCGTCGGCATCCGCGAGACGGTGGAAGCACCCCGCGACCCAGCGGACGGTCGTGGTTTTCCCCTGTGGCCCGTAGTTCGCCTTCTCGATGCTCAGCACCCGCACGTCGGGGTCGGGCTTGCTGCCGTTCAGCTTGGGGTCGTCCCTGCGGAAGTAGAGGCGCGAGCGAACGCTGTTCGACCATGCCGTGCTTCCGCTCGTCCCGCTGTTGCTGGATAGGCCGGATTGGCTCGGGTGGGCCAAGAGAAGGATCGTCACGTTCTCTGTCATGGCCAGTTTGCGCAGCAGCGCGATGAACGCGCGGGCCTGAACGCGCTTGATCTCGTCCCCTGCAAACACGTCGGCAAGGGTGTCCACGATCATCGCTGTCGGCTTCATCGCGCGCACTGTCTCGACAATGTCTTTCCAGACCGTGGTCTCTTTCAGAATGTCGCGGTCGAACGTGGCGAAGGCCGCGTCGGGCTCTTCGACCATGGAACGCGCTTTCAGGTCGCGCAGGTCCGCAATGTCCACACCCAGGCCCGCGCAGACCTGTTCGGTGCGGGCCTGCATATGAACCTTCGCTTCTTCTGCGCTATAACAGAGCACAGGTCCCTTGCGCATCACGGGGTGGCCAATCCACTCTTTGCCCGCGACCGTGGCGACGGCAAGCTGAAGGGCCCGCAGAGATTTGCCCGTGCCGCCGTCCCCGTAGAGCAGGGTGACGTTGTCCGCAGGGATGATGTCAGGCACGAGCCATTCGAACGGCGGGGCCTTCTGTCCTGCAAATTCCGCGAAGCTGAACAGGCCCGACATGATGATGTTCTCACGCGGCGCTGGCGCGGGCGTCTCGGGGATGACGGCTTGCCCGTGCACCCGGTCCACGGCTCGGCAACTGAAAGGGTTCTGCGCGTAGGTGTAGGCATTGGCGATCAACTGCCGCAGTTCATCTTCTGACCACGGAGGCAGGCAGCGGTCGTTCCAGCCGCCTTTTTCCTGCAACAGGTCTAGGGCTGCGCTCGGGTAAATGCCACGGTCAGACAAGCCCGCGCACGCTTGAAAGGCGGTTTGGTTGCCTTCGCTGAACGCGATGCTAATCGGCGCGGTGGCCAGATACTGCCGGCCATCATCCACCCGTGCGGGCGGAGTTTCGGCGGTCCAATCCACCGCTTTCTTCTCCCCCGGTGCAGGTGCAGCTTTGCATCGATCGATCAGGGCTTGCGGTGCAGGGGCAATCGGGAGGTCCACGGTAACCACATACTCGCCTTCCGGTCGGACGCTACCGGGCGCGACGACGTAACCGCCAAAGCCCCGAACATCGATGCCCGCCCCGATCTTCCCGGCGCTGTTTGCGACGTTCTCTGTGACAGAGAAATACAGGTGCTCACCGCTACCGGGCTTATCGGGCTTCCCCGGTGTGCGCACAGTCCTTGTCGGTGGAAGGTTCAACGCATCAAGCGCGGATTGGTCAAAGCCTCCGTCCTTGTAGCGGTCAAGGTCCACCACGATCAGGCCTTCGCAGTGGATCCCGATGTTGCTGTCGCGGAATTGCGGCTTGCTCCACAGGTCGAACGCGGCAAACTCGTCCTTGCAGACGAGGTCTTTCCACGAGACGCCCTTGTGAGGGAGTTTGCCGTTCGGCTGGAGGGGGAAGACCTTGAAGCCCTGCGCCGCAAGGTCGAAGGCGGTCTGGCGCATATCGCGCGGGGTGGCGGGGGTGTAGTCATTGGGCATGGCAGCCTCCAGAGCGGTGGCCATCGCGCGCAACACGATCAGGGCGCAGCGGACGGCCGGAAGTTTCGGGGGGTGGCCAGGCGCGCTTGAGTTCTCGGTTCACGGCTCGGGGCGGCAGGCATTTCATCGCAGCGCCCCATCAGGCGCGGCGGTCAGGTGTAGCGGGCTTCACGCCCAAATCGGCTTACGCTCTGGAGCGGGCCGGACCATCTGATGCTGGCCGACGCGCACCCAGCCAAGGGCCTTACGGGCCGTCTCAGGCGTCTCGAAGATCAGTCTTGCGATTGTCTGCACTTGCTCTGATCGATACCCCCACGGAAGCATCGTGTAAGGCAGACCTGCGGCCATGCCGGCAACCAACTGCCCGCCCAAGAGCAACTGCGCGATATCGACCGGGGCCAGGTCGGGCCGCGGCTCTTCAGCCCGCCAGGCCTGCACGCACGCTGCATTGTCCGCGACGCGACGGGCCACCAGGATTACCGTGTCCGGCTGATTGGCGTGATCAGGGTGCAGTGCCGCGAAGAATTCGAGGCGGCTGTTGTGCAGCCAGTCAGTGAGCGCGGCCCTGTAGCTGGCGGGCGTGGGTGCCACAACGGCGGCATCTGCGACCGGCCAGTAACCGCAATCCTGCCATTGCCGGCCCGGACTGCACGTCCCCGCGATCTTCGCGGGCGCGGTGTTGAGAGTTTGGGGGCTATGCGATATGTTCAGCATGACGTCTTGGGCCTCCTACGCCCGGGATCGTCGAGGTGAAGTCTCAGGGGCCATCGCTTGCGGCGCGGTGGCCCCAGCCTTTTGGCTAGGCGTCGGTTAGGCGATCCTTTACCAGTCCCAGCACCCGGGCTGTCTGGGCCCTGGAGGGAGCAAGCTCGGGATCCTCTGCCAGCCTGTCTGCGCAACGCGAGAGCGCGAGGGCGAGGTTCCGCTTTGCCGCGGCAGCCGCCCTGCGAAGCCGCCATTCGCGGAAGGCGAGGATCGGGTGCCGAAGGGCGTAGAAAAGCGAAGCCATGGCCACCCCCTAGGGCCCCGGGGGCCACTGCGGCTCTTCGGTCACCCTCTCGATAACCACCTGCAAAGCGCGTAGGACTTCCTGCCGGCTTGTGGCCACACTGTCGTCTACCGCGACCCGCAGCTGGAAGGTCCCGCACAGGGAGGTGGCACCGCCTGTTGCGGCGGTAAGTGAGGTGTTCCTCTGCAAGGTCAGTTTCCCGTCACCGGGGCGGAGGTTGTATTCGCGAACAGGCATGTTGAGATCCTTTCTTGGTCTCGGGGTTTCGAGTGGTGCTTTCAGGCAGCCGCAGCGCCTTGCAGCGTCTTGAGTTCGGACGTTGAAGCGACCGCGGGACCAAGTTGGCTCTGGGCCCAGCGGTCCAGTTCCGCAGGCGAATACAGGGGCCATTTGCCAAGCTTCTGAAACCGCGGCCCGCCGCCCGTGGTGGCCAGCTTGGCGAGGGTCCCGGGCACTCGGCTGATACCCCAGCGGCGGGCGAGGTAGTCGCTGGCCTCCGCGCGTCGCAGGTAGCGACGGGGATCGCTATAGGTGGTGTTTTCGGTCGTCGTCATCGGGTCATCTCCCTATCCCTAGTGGGTCGATGATCTAACGTTGACGCCGCAGAACGATCATTGCCAGCGGAGAGTATGGGCAGAAATTTGCACCGTCTTTACAGGGGCTTGCCCCACCTGTCTTTGCCTTTTGCCTTGTGCAGGGCCTCGGCTTCCAGCACCAACGCCGCAAAGCGTTCCCGCGCCTCAATCCGCGCGAGGTGGAGCGCGTCAGCTTCCAAGACTACGCCGCCCCGGTAAGCGGTTCCACTTCGCCCGCGCGACAGGTTCCGCCAAAGAGCTTCGATCAGTTCGCCGGGCAGTCCTCGCACGAATTGCGCGCCCCGGGTGAGCATGCGGTTCATCGTGGCGGGCGTCTCGCCCTTGCCCAACTCCGCAGCCATAAGCCCTGCAACACTATCAATCTGTCCCTTGGCCGCCCTCTGCCGGGCCGCGTCCAGCGCGCCTGTTTCATCGTCAGCGCCAAGCCGCCGGATATAGGGAATAGCCTTCAGGTCCCATGCGGCGAGAACATCAAGTTCAAGGCTCGCCACCGATCCGCCAGAGTTTTGAAGCGATGCCATGGCGGCATCGGCGTCGTGTTCGGCGTCGGCCACAGACAAGGCCCGGGCGTGATCCTCGGGTGCCCCGACCAACTTGACTGCATCGGCCATGGCCTGACGCCCGAAGAGCGCCGCCGTGTAGAAGACAAGCAGGGCTTGTGCGACCTTGACCAGATGCTTCGGCGGGACGGCATAGTGCGGTCGGTTCGCTGCCCGCGCATCGGCATAGCGCTGCCATCGTTCATCCCACACGGTCGGCTTTCGTCCCGCCGTGCGGCGCTGAGCGGCAAGAAGGATACCATCTTCGACTGCTTCGCAGCGTGGGGGTAGCCCGTCCCGGTCCAGAGTAACCGCGAAGGGTTCGCGAAACGCCGCCGCACGGTCCTTCACCAGATCGAGGGCCGTTTCAGGGATCGTCCAGCCTGTGGTCACGTCGCAGGCTCCAGCATCGCGGCGATGTGGGCCGAAACAGCGTCAGCCGCTCCGATCAGCGCAGCATCGGCCTTGTGAATGTAGCGGCCAGTCACGCCGGTCGCGCCGCTGGCGTGACCAAGCGTGCCACCGATCGTAGGCAGGGTGTAGCCCAGCTCTTCCGCGGTGGTGGCAAAGCCATGCCGAAGACCGTGAAGCGTAAGGTCGGCCAGGGTGATCCGGTCCTCGTCATCAAGATCAGCACTTTCGACGATCCGACCGTAGGCTTTGGGTAGCCCGCCATAGGTGCCTTTGGCGTTCCTCTCGGCAGGGAAGACGTAGACGGCAGCATTCGGGCGGGGCAGGGCGGCCA
This sequence comes from Rhodobacter sp., assembly GCA_020250445.1. Classification (GTDB taxonomy): domain Bacteria; phylum Pseudomonadota; class Alphaproteobacteria; order Rhodobacterales; family Rhodobacteraceae; genus Aliitabrizicola. Next base: position 24,333 of record JADCEF010000071.1, on the reverse strand, counting down.
GCATGGCCACCGCCGCAGACCCCAAAGGCCGGACGCTCGCACCGGTCTTGCTGTCAGCGAGGCGAAGGCACTGGCCTGCCAGGTCTACCTCCGACCAGCGCAGCCCGATCAACTCGCCCCTTCGCATTCCGGTAAGGGCCGCAAGCCTGATAGCCTCCACAGCCTGCCATGCTTCGCGCCGGACTTCTGCCACGGCCAGTGCGCGTCCAAGGGCGGCATACTTCGCCGGGAAGTTCTTCAGTTCACGCTTACCGTCTGCGGGCAGGCGGAGGTTGTGCGCGGGGTTCGCAGTGATCAGGCCAAGGTCTATGGCGTGGGAGAGGATGCCCGACAAAAGCCCGACAGTCCGTTTCGCCGTCCCCTGACCGCCCTTCACGATGGCGCGGCCACGGGGGCCGGTCTTCACGTCCTTGGCAGTCTTGCCGGCCTTTACTGCCGTAAAGAATGCCCGCACGTCGGAAGGCTTCAGATCGCGCACGGCACGATGCCCGATCAAGGGGAGGATATGGCGGTCGATCCGGCCCCGATCTACGGCCAGTGTCGAGGCCCGCTTGGCTTTGCCTCCGCGGCCCCGGACGTCCCCCGCCTCGGCCGCCGACAGATAGTCGGTGCACAGGTCCTTCACCGTCCAGGCTGCCCGGGCAGCGGCCCGCTTATCAGCAGGATCGTCTCCGCGCGCCGCGGCGGCCAGCATCTGACGTGCTTCGTCCCGCGCTTCGTCTGGTGTCAGAACGCCATACTTCCCGACAGTGACGCGGCGGGAACGGCCAAGGGGATTGCGATACTGGATAACAAAGCTTTTCACCCCTGACGGCTTCACGCGCAAACCGAAGCCGGGAAGCGCGTCATCCCACACGAAAAGGTCTGCATCTTTCCTGGGGTCGGTATCGTCGATCAGGCGTTTCGAAGGCGAGGCATGGCGGGCTCCGGGTAAGCACGGGGTAAGCAGAATGCGCGAAATCCGGTCGATCTTTGGTAATGACCGCTGCTTACCAAGGTGCCGCAAAGTCTAGGTTTGTCAAGCATATGTCGATTATCAGTAATCGCGGGTAAGCAACAGAAAACATGCAGCTACCGCCCTCCGAAGGCAGAGGCCACACGTTCGAATCGTGTCGGGTGCGCCAGGAATTTCGACAGATCACGCGGCGTGCGATCCCTTGGCATGGCATGGTGCCGCTTGGGCTGTCTGTTATGACTTGGCATCTGTCCGGGCGGATCATGCGACCGGGACAGGATGATTCGGGATCGGGTCCAAGGGGACGCTCCCGTCAGGGGCAGGGTCGAAGAAGCTGGTCCGCGCCGGGCTGCGCCATGGTGCGGCTTTCATGACATCTTTGCCGGTGGCTCGTGCCTGCCTGCCGAAACCGGGTCCGTGGTTCGGCCGGGCAGCGCGCCGCACTGTCCCGGCCGAAAGACATGAACCGGCTTCGGCTGCGGTAACGTGCACCGTGCGGCAGGCGTAGGCCTTGCCGGGCAGGGTCCTAACTGCCGTTTCTGCGGCCCTTGCGCGGCGTGTCCGCGCGGTGGCGCACCACGCAGCGGCGGGGGCGGGCCCGGTCCTTGATGGCGCGGGATCTGCGCCGTTATGAATATTCGCAGGCGTCTGGCCAGGCTCAATCATTTGTTAAAGCAGCGCCCCTAACTCTGCCCCTGTCCGAAACGACGAGGCGCGAAGGAGTCCTGTGGGCGATGCCAGAGACGAATAAGCTGTTTCACTTGCCGGACCGCACACGGGGCGTGCCGGAGTCCGGACTGCAGGATTTTCTGCGGCAGAACCGGGCCGACCCGGTGCGGATTTCGGCGCGCGATGTCACGCGGCTGGACGTGCGCCTGCTGCAACTCATCCTGTCTGCCGCCCGGTCCTGGCGCGAGCGCGGTCTTGATCTGACCCTTTGCGATATCCCCGGGCCGGTCAGCCAGACCCTGGGGCAGCTTGGCGTTTCCCCCGAAATGCTGCGGCAGGAGGCGGCGCAATGACCGTGAAGGTTCTGGCCATAGATGATTCCCGCACCATCCGCAGCCTTGTGCAGAAGGTGATGGAAGACGCCGGGTTTGACTGTATCTGCGCCGAAGACGGAGTGGACGGCATCGCGCGCTTTGCCGAAGTGGCCCCCGATGTCGTCATCACCGACATCAACATGCCCAACATGGACGGCTATGGCGTGATCTCTTCGATCCGCGGAGGCGAAATCAACCAGAGTGTTCCGATTCTGGTCCTGACAACCGAAAGCGCCGACCATCTGAAGGCCCGTGCCCGCGCCGCCGGGGCCACCGGCTGGATCGTCAAGCCGTTCGACGATGAAACCATCGTCTCGGTTGTCCGGCGTGTGACGGGGGCAATTGGATAGAATGGCACCGCAAAGCTCGATCCGCGATACCTTCTTTGAGGAATGCGAAGACCTGCTGGAAGCGCTGGCCGAGGGTCTTGCCGCCATGGCGGGTGGTGCCCGCGACACCGATACGGTGAACGCGGTGTTCCGCGCGGTCCATTCGGTCAAGGGCGGGGCTGGGGCCTTTGCCCTGACCGACCTTGTCGCCTTTGCCCACCGCTTTGAGACGGTGCTGGATGGCGTCCGGTCCGGCACGCTGGATCTGACGCCCGAGGTGATGCACACGATGCAGCGCTCGGCCGATCATCTTGCCGATCTGGTGGAAGCGGCCCGCAATGAGGATGTTCTGCCACCGGATGTGTCAGAGGCCTTTCTGGCCAATCTCGATCAGTGTCTGGGCGCGGAACCCGAATCCCTTGACATGGGAGACACCCCGTTCGATTTCGCCGTGATTCCGCTGGAATTCGGGGATGATCCCGCACCCAAGGAACCTGCCGGTTATGTCATCCGGTTTCGTCCCTTGCAGCAGCTTTATGCGAACGGCCACGATCCTGCCCTGCTGATCGCGGCTGTCCATGCGCTTGGCCCCTGCGAGGTTGCGCTGGACCTTTCCGCGCTGCCCGACTGGGACGGGCCGGATGCCCTGACGCCCGGCCTTGGCTGGACCCTGCGCCTGACCACGCAGGAAAGCGAAACGGTTCTGCAGGAGATTTTCGAGTTTGTGGAAGGGCTTTGTTCACTGGACATTTCCCCCCTTGAAGATGCCCCGGTGCCTGCAGACCCCCTGCCTTCGCCGGCCGCATCCCCGTCGCCGCCCCCGGGCCCCGAGGCTCCGCCGGCCGCCGCCTCTGCTGCCCCGAAATCGGACCCGGCTGCGGGTGCCGAATCTGCCGAAGCGCGCGGCCCCAAGCCGACGCTGCGGGTGGATCTTGACCGGGTCGACCGCTTGATCAATTCGGTGGGCGAGCTGATCATCAACCAGGCGATGATCGCCCAGCGGCTGCAGGACATGGCGCTGGCATCGGATGACGATGTGTCGCTGCATGTCGAAGACTATCGTCTTCTGGCGCGCGACATCCAGGAAGCCGTGATGGCGATCCGGGCCCAGCCGGTCAAGCCGCTGTTTCAGCGCATGTCGCGCATCCTGCGCGAGGCGGCCGAAGCCACGGGAAAATCGGCGCGCCTGGTGACCTTCGGCGAGAATACCGAAGTCGACAAGACCGTGATCGAACGTCTGGCAGACCCGCTGACCCACATGATCCGCAACGCGGTCGATCACGGGCTGGAAGGCCCAGACGCGCGGCGCGCGGCCGGAAAGGATGGCACCGGAACGATCCGGCTTGGCGCGGCACACCGTTCGGGCAGTGTGATCATCACCATCCGCGATGACGGGGCCGGGCTGAACCGCCCGCGCATCCTGGACATCGCCCGCCGCAAGGGGCTGGTGGCGCCCGATGCCGATCTGGCCGACGCCGAGATTGACGGGCTGCTGTTCCTTCCGGGTTTTTCCACCGCGTCCGCCGTGTCGAACCTGTCGGGGCGCGGCGTCGGGCTTGACGTGGTGCGCAATGCCGTGACGGCCCTGGGCGGGCGCATTTCCATCGCCTCGGTACCGGGGCAGGGGACGGAATTCACCATTTCGCTGCCGCTGACGCTTGCGGTGATGGACGGCATGGTTGTTTCCGTTGCCGGTCAGACCATGGTTGTGCCGATCACCTCGATCCTGGAAACCATCCGGCCCGCGCCCGGTGATCTGCACCGCGTGGGGACCGATGACAGCCTGCTTTCGATCCGGGGCCGCTTCATTCCCACGGTCGATGTGGCGCGCAGCCTTGGCTTTACAGACCCCTCCGCCCGCGCGGACTTTCCCCTGCTGCTGCTGGTCGAGGGGGAAAACCAAAGCCAGTGCGCCCTGGTCGTGGATGCCGTGCACGATCAGCGCCAGGTCGTGATCAAGGGACTGGACAGCAATTACGGCCAGGTACCCGGCGTTTCGGCGGCAACCGTGCTGGGCGACGGCCAGATCGCCCTGATCCTGGACCCCGACGCCATCGCGGCGCACCGCGCCGGCCCCGCCGCCACGGCGGCCCCACGACCCCCTCTCTTTCATGCGGATGTGCATCATGGCCAACACTGATCTTGCCGAAACCGATCTGGAATTCGTCACCTTCTCTGCCGGCGGTCAAAGCTTCAGCATCGATATCGGGCAGGTCCGTGAAATCCGGCGGTGGAGTCCGGTCACACCCCTGCCGCATGCGCCGGACGAGGTGCTGGGTGTCATGAACCTGCGCGGTTCGGTCATTCCGATCTACGATCTTGCGGCACGCTTCGGCCTTGACCGCACACCCGAAAGCCCGCGCAACGTCGTGGTGATCGCCATGCATGGCAGTCAGACCGTGGGCCTTCTGGTCGAAGCCGTGTCCGAGATCCTCTCGGTCGGGCGCGAGCGCATCCAGGAAACCCCCGATGTCCGCTCTGACACGGCACGCCAGACGATTACCGGGGTGATCACGGTGGACGAGGGCATGACGCGCGTCATCGATCTTGCTGCCGTCGTCCAGCCGCGCGGAAAGGCAGCCGCATGAGAACCGCCGCAAGCCAGGCCGACCCGGTCTCTGCCATCGCGCCGCAGGCGCTGACCGATGCCGATTTCGCCGCCATCGCCCGGAGGGCATACAAGGATTTCGGCTTGCACCTGCCCTCGTCCAAAAGGGATCTGGTCTATTCCCGTCTGGCAAAGCGCCTGCGCCATCTGGGCCTGCAGGATTTCACCGCCTATTGCAGCCTGATCGAATCCCCCGACGGGGAGGATGAGCGGATGCAGATGCTGTCTGCACTGACCACCAATGTGACGCATTTCTTCCGCGAAGATCATCATTTCCGCCTGTTGCGGGACAGGGTGCTGCCGCCGCTTCTGGCGGCGGCGCGTGCAGGGCGAAGGGTCCGGCTGTGGTCCGCGGGATGTTCGGCGGGGCAAGAGCCCTATTCGCTGGCCTTCACCGTGCTGGATCTTTGCCCGGACGCGGCCCGTCTGGATATCCGCATTCTGGCAAGCGATGTCGATCCGGAAATTCTGCGGCGGGCGCAGGACGGCGTTTATCCCGCAGAAGAGCTGAAGGCGATACCTGCGGGCATGCGTGATCGCTTCATCGATCAGGACGGCACGTCCCCCACATTCCGCATCAGTGACCGGGCGCGGGCGATCGTGCGGTTTGCCGAACTGAACCTGATGTCCGAATGGCCAATGCGCGGCCCCTTCGACGTCATCTTCTGCCGCAATGTTGCGATCTACTTCGACAAGCCGACCCAGGCGCGGCTCTGGCAACGTTTCGCGGCGCTGACACCCCCGGGCGCATACCTGTTTCTGGGTCATTCCGAACGCCTCAGCGGGCCGGCCGACGCAATGTTCCGCAGTGTCGGGGTCACGGCCTACTGGCGTCCCCAAGAGGGCCACGACGGGGCAGACACACCAAAAGGAAAGGGTGGTTCCGCATGAGCCTCCGGGAAACGCTTCGCGTGATGGTGGTCGATGACATGTCGGTCAGCCGCGCGCTGATTTCGCAGTCGCTCGACGAAATCGGGATCAAGAACCATGTCACCGAAAGCGACAGCCGCGCCGCGCTGGGCAAGCTTTCGGCCAACCCGGTGCATCTTGTGATTTCTGACATGCATATGCCCGGCATGTCGGGTCTGGAACTGCTTGCGGCCCTGCGCCAGAACCGCACGACCCAGCGCATCGGCTTCATCCTGATCACCGGCACGCCCAGCCCCGAGGTTCTGCGGCAGGGCCAGGAATTGGGCCTGAACAACCTGGTGCGCAAACCCTTCACCAGCGTCACCCTGAAATCCAGCATCGAACGGGTGGTGGGCAAACTGTGAGACATCCCTCCCCGCCGGTCCCGGCCTCCCCCGGCTTGCTGCTGATCCGCCTGTCGGAAGAAATGGCAACCTGCGCGCAGCTTCTGACCGCGATCGAGGTCGAAGTGGCCGGAATGATCGAGACTGTTCCGCTGCGCAACCGCCCCGCAGCAGAGGCGCTGCAGAAAATCGACCTTCTTTCGCAGACGCTTGGTGATCTTTCGGTCTGCCTTGCCAGTCTCGGCAAGGCGACGTTCCCGGCACCCGCTGCCGCAGACTGGGCCGAGCCTGCCTTGGGGGCAATCCGGCTTGACGACCTGCGCCGCCGTCTGACGGGACAGGCCGTTCGGCAGGACCCCGCCCAGCATGCAGTGGAATTCTTCTGATTTACCTCAATGCCGCAAGCCCCGCAGGGCTGCGGACCCGACCCGCTTAATCGCCCCTTTACCGGTGGCAGGATACCAGACCGCAGGGCCAGTCAGGCCTTTCTTGTGAAACCCTCCTTCTCCAGGGGAACGCGCCATGCTCCACAGTACCTTCCCGCTCAAGTACAAACTTCCCGTGCTGCTTGTCGGCTTCAGCCTTATCGTTGCGATGATCCTGCAGGCGATCAGCTATGTCGAGTTCCGCCGCAGCTCGCTCGAGGCGGCCCGGATCCAGTTCAGCGACTCGATTCGTGCCAAGGAAACAGAGGTGACCGGCTGGCTTGCCGCCGCGCAGACCGAAGCGCTTCTCGTTGCCGCCAGCCCGACCACGGCCGAGGCGCTGACCCGGATGCAGCTTTCCTTCAAATCCTATGATCCGGCGTCTGCCAACGCGGCCAATGCGCTGCAGGACGCCTATATCGCGCGCAACCCCAATGTGCAGGCCGACCGCGATCTGCTGAACCGCGCCGAAGGCCCGCAGACCTATCACGCCGACCACGCCGCGTTTCATCCCTATTTCCGCACCGTGGTCGACCGGGGGGGCTTTTATGACTTCTTCCTGTTCGACACGGACGGGAACATGATCTATTCGGTTGCAAAGGAAGCGGATTTTGCCACCAATTTCCTGAACGGCACCTTTGCCTCATCCAATCTGGGCGAGGCTGTGTCAGCCGCGCTTTCGGGCGCTGACGACACGGTGTATATTGCCGACTTCCGCCCCTATGCCCCAAGCGCCGGCATTCCCGCCAGCTTTCTGGTAACCCCGGTGACCGCGCCCGATGGCCGGCGGATCGGGGCCCTGGGGCTGCAGCTGGCGCTGGACCGGCTTGTCAGCATCGCAACCGACCCGATGGGCATGGGCGAGACCGGCGAAACCTTCATTGTCGGCGGAGACATGCGCACCCGCACCTCTTCGCGCATCGAGGGCCGCTTTGAAGTCGGTGATGTCGTTGAATCCGAAGCCTTCATAGAAGAGGCGCTGGCCGGCCGCTTTGGCCAGCATGAGGATGTCACGCTATCGGACGGGACCCGCGTGCTGACCGAGACCCGCCCCATCGACCTGATGGGACTGGACTGGGTCATGGTCGGCGAACGCAAGATGAGCGAGATCCTGGCCCCGGTGAACCGCTATCTCAGCCGCATGCTGGCAGTGATCGCTGTCTGCGCGGCCGTGGTTCTGGGCATCGGGTTCTTCATCGCCCGGTCCATCACCCGCCCCATCGGCCGCGTCAGCGACGCGATGAAGGCAGTTGCCAGCGGGGATCTTTCCGTCGCGGTGCAGGACGCCGAGCGGCAGGACGAGGTTGGCGGGATCGCGCAATCCCTGGAAGGGCTGCGCGAAAAGCTGATCAGCGCCGAGGCGATGGAACAGGAACGCGCCCGCCTGCAGGCCGAACAGCAGCGCGTCGTCGATGTGCTGAGCGTCGGGTTGCAGAACCTTGCCAACGGCAATCTTCAGGAGGCGCTGACGGAAGAGTTCAGCGGCAACTACGAAACCCTGCGCGGCGATTTCAACCGCACGCTGGACAAGCTGAACGAAACCATCGCCCAGGTCGTGGCCACGGCCGAGAATATCCGCAGCCGTTCCACCGAGATCAGTTCTGCCTCTGAGGATCTGTCGCGGCGGACCGAGAATCAGGCCGCCACGCTGGAGGAAACGGCAGCGGCGCTGGACGAGTTGACCAGCAGCGTCAAATCGGCCGCCGAAGGCGCGCGCGAGGTGGAAAGCATCGTGCGCCAGGCCCGCAAGGAAGCCGAAGAAAGCGGGACTGTGGTGCAGGGCGCGGTTTCGGCCATGACCGAGATCGAACGCTCTTCGGACCAGATTTCGCAGATCATCGGGGTTATCGACGACATCGCCTTCCAGACCAATCTTCTGGCCCTGAACGCCGGGGTCGAAGCGGCGCGGGCCGGGGATGCAGGCAAGGGCTTTGCCGTGGTCGCCTCTGAGGTGCGCGCCCTGGCGCAACGGTCTTCGGCCGCGGCCAAGGAAATCAAGACCCTGATCGGTGCCAGCACGCAGCATGTCGGACGCGGGGTTGATCAGGTCGGCCGCGCGGGCGAGGCGCTGGCAAGCATCGTCAACCGTGTGGCCCATATCTCCACCCTTGTTTCCGACATTGCGGCGGGTGCCTCGGAGCAGTCGACGGGGCTTGCAGAGATCAACATCGGTGTCACCCAGCTGGATCAGGTGACCCAGCAGAATGCCGCGATGGTCGAAGAATCCACCGCCGCCAGTCATTCGCTGCATCAGGAGGCGTCGGACCTTGCCTCGCTGGTGTCGCGCTTTGCGCTGCGCGACGGCAGCCGGTCGCCGGGGGCCGCCGAGCCGGTGCGCCACCAGGCCGCATCCGACAGGCCGTCGGGCCGCACCCGCAGTGCCGCGCCGCGCGAGGCCAAACCAAAGCAGGCCGCCGCCGGCGGGGCTGCGTCGCGGGGCGTCTGGCAGGATTTCTGACGCCCAGGTGTTGCCACCCCTCGTTGATCTTTGCCCCAGGGAAAGGACGGACCGATGCCCTCTGTAAAACTGCTTGTCGCAACATCAAGCGCCGTGACGCGAGGCCGCCTGATCAAGGCGCTGTCGGATCATCCCGGCCTTACCGTGATCGGAAGTGCCGCCGACCTTTCCGAAACCTATACCCTGGCCGAGGCGATGGAACCCGATGTCGTTCTTGTGGCGCAGGAATATACCACCGTGCCGGAATGGGACTGCATGCGGTCACTGTTCTATGCGCTGGATGCGCGGTGGGTGGGCATCCTGCCCGCTCCACCCGCTGCGGCGGCAGGCCCGGCCAGAACCGAAGTGCCGATGGTTCATTCCGGCATGACCGGACCACAGCTGTTCGCCGCCATCGAACAGGCCCGGTCTGTCGGGCGGACGGCCGCCGGTCCGGGGCAGGCGGTTCCGGCCCCGGACCTGCGGCTTGGGCGGGACAGGCTGGTTCTGATCGGGGCTTCGACCGGCGGGGTGGATGCGCTGCTGTCCGTTCTTGCAGCCTTCCCCCAGGATTGCCCGCCCACCGCCGTCGTGCAGCATACGGGGCGGAATTTCTCGGACAGCCTCATCCGCCTGCTGGACCGGCGCTGCAAGGCAACGGTTCTGCCGGCGCACAACGGGCTGATCCTGCGTCAGGGAACCATCTGTGTGGCGGCAGGCAGCGAGGGGCATCTGCGCCTGTCCCACGGCGATGCCATTCGCTGCACGGTCTCGCCCGGACCGCCGGTTTCGGGGCATATGCCTTCGGTCGATGAACTGTTCCGATCAGCCGTGCCTGTTGCAAACCGCGTTGTTGCCGCCTTGCTGACCGGCATGGGCCGGGATGGCGCGGCGGGTCTGCTTGAGCTGCGCTCCGGCGGGGCAACGACACTGGCGCAGGACGAAGGCAGCTCGGTCGTTTACGGCATGCCGGGGGCAGCCTGGGATATGGGTGCGGTGCAACAGCGTCTGCCCCTGCAGAAAATCGGGGCCGAGATCCTGAGGGCCTGTGCCCAGGTCTCTGAAGGCTCGTCGGTGGTCCGGTGACAGGGGGGGCCACTGATCGGACAAGTTACATTGTCCAGGGCGAATACAGGGTCTCGCGCGATCCGGCCGAGGTGCTGTCAACCGTGCTGGGGTCTTGCGTTGCCGTCTGTCTGTGGGACGCAAGTGCCCGGGTTGGCGGCATGAACCACTTTCTGCTGCCCGCTGCCCCCGGGCAGGGTGACGCCAAGATGCTGCGCTATGGGGCGCATGCGATGGAAGTGCTGATCAACGAACTCTTGAAGCTGGGCGCACGGCGGAGTGCGCTGCAGGCCAAGCTGTTCGGCGGGGCCAATGTGACAGACGCCCTGGGCCCGATCGGGCAGGCGAATGCCACCTTTGCGCTCAACTACCTCAGCGACGAAGACATTCCCTGCATCGCCAAAAGCCTGGGCGGCACCCAGGCGCGGCGGATCATCTTCCGCCCTGCCACCGGGCATGTGCGCCAGCTGATCGTCAACGGTGCGGTTCCCGAGCAGAAAACCGTCGCCGCCCCGGTCCGCAAGCCCGCAGCCAGGGACGATGTCATTCTGTTCTAGCCAGGGCGGCGTCAGGCGGTCCAGGCGCGGGTGGTCTGGCGCTGTTCGCCCAGGCCTTCGATGCCCAGCGTCATCACCTGGCCCGGGCGCAGGTAGACGGGCGCAGGTTTCTGGCCCATGCCCACACCGGGCGGCGTGCCGGTTGAAATGACGTCGCCCGGCTGCAGCGACATGAACTGCGAGACATAGCTGACCAGATGGCGCACGCCGTAGACCATCGTCCTGGTGCTGCCGTTCTGGTACATGTGCCCGTCCACCTTCAGCCACATCTGCAGATTCTGCGGGTCCGCCACCTCGTCGGCCGTCACCAGCCAGGGCCCTGTCGGCCCAAAGGTATCGGCCGACTTTCCCTTTACCCATTGCCCGGCGCGTTCGATCTGAAAGGCGCGCTCGGACACGTCATTGATCACGCAATATCCCGCCACATGCGACATCGCATCGGCCTCGTCCACATAGCGCGCCTCGCGCCCGATCACGACGCCCAGTTCCACTTCCCAGTCGGTCTTCAGCGATCCTTTGGGGATGATCACATCGTCATTCGGGCCGCAGACGGCCGAAGTCGCCTTCATGAACAAAACCGGCTCGGGCGGCACGGCCATGCCGGATTCCGCGGCGTGGTCGGCATAGTTCAGCCCGATACAGATGAACTTGCCGATCCGGCCCACGCAGGGCCCGATCCGGGGCGACCCGGTGACAACCGGCAGGCTGTCGGGATTGAGGCCGCGCAGATGATCCAGACCCTCGGGCGTCAGCACCGCGCCGGCGATGTCATCGACATGCGCCGACAGATCCCGCAAATGCCCCCGGCTGTCCAGAATTCCAGGTTTTTCTGCCCCGACAGGGCCATAGCGAAGAAGTTTCATGCAAATCCTCAGATGTTCGTCCAGCCGCCGTCAATGGCAATGGCCTGGCCGGTGATGAAGGCACTTTCGTCGCTTGCCAGGTAGACCGCAAGGGCCGCGATTTCTTCCGGCGCGCCGATCCGCCCCATGGGCTGGCGCGCGACAAAGGCGGCCCGTGCCGCCACGGCATCGCCCGTGGCCGCCATGCGGGCCTGCAGCGACGGGCTTTCGACCGTTGCGGGACAGATCGCGTTGCAGCGGATGCCCCTGGTCACAAAGTCCGCCGCCACCGATTTGGTCATCCCGATCACCGCCGCCTTGGTGGCACCGTAGACAAAGCGGTTCGGGGCCGCGATGATCGAAGACGCGACCGACGCGATGTTGATGATGGAACCGCCGCCCGCATCGATCATTCCCGGCAGGAAGGCGCGGGTCACCCGGTACAGCGACCTGACATTCAGGTTCACTGAAAAGTCGAAGGCAGCCTCGTCACAGTCCAGGATCGTGCCGGTGTGCACATAGCCCGCGCAGTTGAACAGAATGTCGGGCGCACCGATCCGTGCCGCCAGCGCCACGACCGCCGCGCCATCGGTCACATCCAGCACTTCGGTCTGGAACCCCTCTGCCGCCAGCGGTTCCAGCGCTGCCGCCGAAATGTCCGTCGCGATCACGCGGGCACCCTCGCGCGCAAAGGCCCGCACCGTTGCCAGTCCGATGCCCGCACCCGAAGCGGTGCAGAAGGCCGTCTTGCCCTGAAGTCTCATCGCTCTTTCCTACATCACCGCGCCCATGGCCCAGGGCACAAACTCTGCCCCGCCAAAGCCCAGCTCTTCCGATTTTGTCTGCTCTCCCGAGGCGACGCGCAGGAACAGCTCGAAAATCTCGCGCCCCTTCTGCTCCAGCGGTACGCCTTCGGTGATGATGTCGCCACAATTGATGTCCATATCCTCGGACATCCGGTCATACATCTCGGTATTGGTGGCAAGCTTGATGCAGGGCGTGGGCTTGTAGCCGGACACCGATCCGCGCCCGGTGGTGAAGGCGATCAGATTGGCCCCGCTTGCGATCTGCCCGGTGACCGAAGTTGGGTCATAGCCGGGGCTGTCCATGAAGACAAAGCCGCGTTCGGTGATCGGCTCGGCAAACCGGTAGACCTGGCTCAGCGGGGCAGAGCCGCCCTTGGCCACCGCGCCCAGCGATTTCTCCAGGATGGTCGTCAGGCCGCCCTTCTTGTTGCCGGGCGAGGGGTTGTTGTCCATCTCGCCGCCGTTGCGCGCGGTGTAGTCTTCCCACCAGCGGATGCGCTCCACAATCCTGGCACCCACTTCGGGCGTCACGGCGCGGCGGGTCAGCAGATGCTCGGCCCCGTAGATTTCCGAGGTTTCCGACAGGATCGTGGTGCCGCCATGCGCCACCAGCAGGTCCGAGGCATGGCCCAGCGCCGGGTTGGCGGTGATGCCCGAATAGCCGTCCGACCCGCCGCATTGCAGGCCCACCATCAGATGTTCCAGCCCCGCCGGCTGCCGCCGCGCGGCGTTCGCCACTTCTGCCATCTCGCGCAGCAGGGCCATGCCGCGGTCGATGGTGCGGCGCGTGCCGCCGGTCTGCTGGATCGTCATGTAGCGGAAGTTGCCGTCGGCCCGCATCCGCGCCTTGCCGATCAGGTCCGGCACCTGCATCACCTCGCAGCCCAGCCCCACCAGCAGGATGCCCGCGAAATTCGGATTGCGCGCATAGCCCGCCAGGGTACGGAACAGCGTGTCATAGCCTTCGTCCTTGCCCGACATGCCGCAGCCTGTGCCATGCACAATCGGCACCACCCCGTCGACATTGGGAAATCCGGCCAGCCAGCCCGCCTTTTCGACGCCTTCGGCGATGAAGCGCGCGACGGAACCCGAACAGTTCACCGACGTCAGGATGCCCAGATAGTTGCGTGTTCCCACCCCGCCGTCCGCCCGGTGAAAGCCCATGAAGCTGCGCGGCGCGGCGGGGGCGGGCAGGGGGCGCACCTCGGTCGCATGGGCATAGTCCTGTTCATGCGCGCCCATGCCCAGATTATGCGTATGCACATGCTCGCCCGCCGCGATGGGCCGGGTCGCCACGCCGATGATCTGACCATAGCGGATCACGGTTTCCCCCTGCGCCACCGCCCGCGCCGCGATCTTGTGTCCGCGCGCCACGGGCCCGGTCAGCGGCACCGCAACATCGGGCACCCTGCTGCCAGCGCCAAGGTCGCGCAGCGCAATGACGACATTGTCAGACGGATTGAGACGGATCGCATCGGGAACGGGGTTCGTCATGCGGCACCTTTCCTGACCTGCCGGGGGGCGGTTCAAGCACCGGGCAAAGGCGCGTTGCGGTTGGCAACGGCAGATTGCAACGGCGGATTGCTTGACAGACGTCAGACCCCGGCTAACATGTTAGTATGTTACCCGGTAAAGACATTCCGCCGCAAGAGGCAAACCCCATGCCGCCTCGTCTGCGGCCGCTGGAAGAGTTTGACGGATCGCTGGCCCACCGGGTTTATCTGTCGCTGAAGGCCGCCATCCTGTCGCTTGCCTATCGCCCCGGCGAGAGCCTGCGCAAGCCCGGGATCTGCAAGGCGCTTGGGGTGTCCCGCTCTCCGGTGGCCGAGGCTGTGGCCCGGCTGGCCGCCGAGGGTCTGGTGGATGTCGTTCCGCAATCGGGCACATTCGTCGCCCGCTTTTCGATGGAAGAGATCCGCGAAAGCGCCTTCCTGCGCGAGGCGCTGGAGCTTGCGGCGGTAGAATCGGTTGCGCACAGCATCACCGAAGATCAGCTTGTTCAGTTGCGCCGCAACCTGCGCGTGCAGGAGGCCTTGGTGACCGACGCCGACTTTACCGGGTTCTACCAGATGGACGCCCGGATGCACGAGCTGATCCTGTCTTTCACCGGGTACAAGCGGCTTGCAGGGCTGGCGGAAACATCCTGGGTGCATGTGAACCGCGCGCGCCAGCTGATGCTGCCGCATCCGGGGCGCGTGCAGGCGACGCTGGCCGAACACCATGCCATCGTTGCCGCCCTGGAGGCGCATGATCCGGTGGCGGCGCGCATTGCAACCCGCCACCATCTGGGGCAGCTTCTGACCTTTCTTGAACCCCTGATGGTCGCGCGGCCGGAGCTGTTCAACCCGGCCTGATTCCGTGAAAGCCCGCCATGACCGATCTTCCCAACCGCCCGCGCTATGCTGCCCGCCTTAACGCCTTCAGGATCGGTCTGCCCGGCAAGCCGACAGCCGCCGACATGATCGCCCGGGCAGGGCAGGTGGCCGGCATCGATGCCGCAGACCTGAATTATCCCGACCATTTCGAGGCGCATACACCCGCGCAGATGTCAGATGTCCTGTCCGGGGCGGGGCTTGCCCTGAACGGCCTTGCGATGCGCTATTACACCGATCCCGGCTTTCGCCTTGGGGCCTTCACCCATCCCGAGCCGCGGGTGCGCCGCGCGGCGATCGACATCACCCGGCGGGGCCTTGATGCCCTGGCCGAAATGGGCGGCAGGGTCATGACCCTCTGGCTGGGTCAGGACGGGGTCGATTACAGCTTTCAGGGCGATTATGCGGCAATGTGGGATGCCACGGTGGCCGCCCTGGCCGAAGTGGCCGATCACAACCCCGCGCTTGACATTGCCGTCGAATACAAGCCGAACGAGCCGCGCGCCTTTGCCCTGCTGCCCGATCTTGGCATGAACCTGCTGGCCCTGGCCGAGGTGAACCGCCCGAACACCGGTATCACGCTGGATTTCGCGCATGTCCTTTATGCGGGCGAGATCCCGGCGCAGGTCGCATCCGTCGTGGCGCGCACATCGCGTCTGCTGGGGGTCCATCTGAACGATGGCTACGGCAAACGCGACGACGGGTTGATGGTGGGGTCGGTGCATCCGATGCAGACGGTGGAGCTGTTCGTCGAACTTCACCGCATCGGCTATGACGGCGTGATCTATTTCGATACCTTCCCCGATCACGGCGGGCTGGACCCGGCGGCGGAAGCGGCGACGAATGTGCACATGGCAGACCGCCTGCGCGCCGTCGCGGCGCGCCTTGCAGGGTCCGCGGCCCTGGCCGGGGCGATAAAGCGGCAGGATGCCACCGCTTCGCTGCGCATCGTTGCCGATGCCTTGTACGGCGGTGCCTGACCTGCGGCGGTGCCGCCGGGCGGTGCGGTTCGCTGCCCATGCGGGCCTGCGGGCGGGCGGTGCCGCTCAGGCGGCCCGCTCCACGGGGGCATCCGTATGGATCAGCCCCTTGGCCTTCAGCTCGGCCCACAGCGCATCGGGGATGGCGGCGTTCAGCGCCGCCAGGTTGCTGGCCATTTCCGCCACCCCCTGACCGCCGGGAATGACCGACACCACCGCCGGGTGCCGCAGCGCGAACTGGAAGGCGGCATCCACCAGCCGCACGCCATGCGCGCCACAGACCGCCTGCAGACGCGCCGCGCGGTCCAGCACCTCTTGCGGGGCCGGATCATAGAACCAAAACGCCCCCGGGCGCGGTCCGGTGGCCAGAATGCCGGAATTGTAGGGCCCGCCCATCACCAGCCCGATGCCGCGTTCCAAGGCCAGCGGCAGATAGGCGGTCAGCGCCTCGTGCTCCAGCAGGGTATAGCGCCCCGCCAGCAGGAACAGGTCGAAATCGCCGCGCTCGGTCAAGCTGCGGCAGGGCTGCCATTCGTTCACGCCCGCACCGAAGGCCTTGATGACACCCTCGTCGCGCATCTTCACCAGGGCGCGGTAGCCCCCGGCCATGAACGCGTCCAGCCGCGCCGCAAGCGCCTGCGGCGTCTTGTGGTTGAACAGGTCAAGATCATGGGCGAACAGGATATCCACCCGGTCCAGACCCAGCCGTTCCAGGCTGAACTCCAGCGACCGCATCGTGCCGTCATAGCTGTAGTCGTAAATCTCCTTGCGCGACGGCACGTCAAAGAACTTGCCGATGCAGTCCCGCTCTTCCCCCGGTTTCGTCACGCGCAGAAGGCGCCCGATCTTGGTCGAGATCACATAATCCCCGCGCGGCTTGCCGCGCAGGAACCGGTTCAGACGCGTCTCCGACAGGCCCAGCCCGTAAAGCGGCGCGGTATCGAAATAGCGCACCCCGGCCGCCCAGGCCGCGTCCAGCACCGCATCGGCCTCGGCATCGGTGACGGGACGGTAAAGATTGGCAATCGGTGCGGCCCCAAAGCCCAGTTCGGTAAAGCTCAGGCCGCCGTTGCCAAGGCGGTCCCAGTGGCGGGTCGTCAGTGTCATGTCATACTCCCTGTTCACGGACATGCTGGCATGAATCATCTTGGGTTTCATCCTGCATCTGTCTAGGATCGCACAGAAAAGAAAGGGAGATGATGGTACAGAATTTCCGCAGGGTCTTCGGTGACGGCAAGCCGGTGATCGCGATGGTCCACCTCGGGGCCCTGCCGGGTGCGCCGCTGCACGACACGAAAGCAGGGCTGGAAGGCCTGGTCAGCGCCGCCCGCGCCGACCTTCAGGCACTGCAGCGGGCCGGCTTTGATGCCATCCTGTTCGGCAATGAAAACGACCGCCCCTATGAATTCAGGGTCGATACCGCCTCGACCGCCACGATGGGCTATGTGATCGGGCGTCTGCGCGACGAGATCACGCTGCCCTTCGGCGTCAATGTGCTGTGGGACCCGATGAGCAGCGTCGCCCTTGCCGCCGCCACCGGGGCCGCCTTCGTGCGCGAGATCTTCACCGGCACCTATGCCAGCGACATGGGGCCCTGGACCCCCGATGCCGGGGCCGCCCTGCGCTATCGCAACCGTCTGGGCCGCCCGGACCTGGCCATGCTCTACAACGTCTCGGCCGAGTTTGCCGACAGCCTGGACCGGCGTCCCCTGCCCGACAGGGCGCGCAGCGCGGTCTTTTCCTCGGTCCCGGATGCGGTGCTTGTCTCGGGGCAGATCACCGGCGAGGCGGCGGCGCTGAGCGACCTCGAGGCGGTGAAGCGGGTGCTGCCCGACACGCCGGTCATGGCCAATACCGGGGTCAGGCATGACACCGTCGCGGACGTGCTGCGGGTGGCTGACGGCTGCATCGTCGGATCGGCCCTGAAAGTGGACGGTCACACCTGGAATGCCGTCGATCCGGACCGCGCGGCGGATTTCATGCACCGGGTGCGCACCGTGCGGGGGCAGTCATGAAATCGCGCCTGCGCGCCGACCTGATCGATCTGATGCTGACCCCGGGCCTGTCGGGCCATGAAGACCGTGTTGCCGCCCTGATCCGAGGGCGGCTGGCCGACGAAGGTCTTGTCAGCCGGGTGGACCGGATGGGCAATGTGATCGCCACGTTTGAAGGCGAGCCCGAGGCACCCTCGGTCATGCTGTTTGCCCATATGGATCAGCTGGGCTTTTTCGTGCGCCGGATCGAACCTGACGGGCTGGTGCGCGTCGAACGCCTGGGCGGCCTGTCGGAACGGGCGATGGCGGCGCAGGCGGTGATGCTGTGCGTCGGCGAAGGCCGCGACGTGCCGGGCATCATCATGAACAAGGCCCATCACGCCACCACGCCGGACGAAAAATACAAGGTGCTGACGGCCCCCCAGATCACCATCGACACCGGCCACGGATCGAAGGCGGCACTCGAGGCGGCCGGCGTGCAGATCGGCACGCCGGTGGTGTACCGCCCGCAGGTGATCGAACTGGACGGCAGCCGCATTGCCGGGACATCCGTCGATGACCGCGCCGGCTGCGCCGTGCTGCTGGAAATCGCACGCGGCCTGACGCAGCGGGTAGACGGGCCGACGGTGCATCTGGTCTTTTCGGTGCAAGAGGAGTTCAACCTGCGCGGCGCGGTGGTGGCCGCCCAGTCCCTGGCCCCCGACATCGCCCTGCAGATCGACCTGATGCTGGCTTCCGACACGCCCGACATGGCCGATCGGGGCGACATGGTCCTGGGTGGCGGGCCGGGCATCAGCCTGTATTCCTTCCACGGGCGCGGAACGCTGAACGGGGTCATCCCGCATCCGGCGCTGGTGCGGTTGTTCGAAGACGCGGCCCGGGACGCGCAGATGGCACTGCAACGTTCGGCCCAGGTCGGCGTACTGACCGATCTGTCCTATGTCCAGCTTGTGGGGCAGGGCGTGGCCAGCCTCGATATCGGCTTTCCGATGCGCCATTCGCATTCTGCGGTGGAATGCTGCGATCTGGCGGATCTCGAGGCGCTGGCCCGGCTGACATTGACCGCGCTGTCGCGGATTACCCCCGGATTTCCCCTGAACAGGGCTGATTGACATGGGTTGCACGCTGGGCGTCGATATCGGTACCTTTGAATCCAAGGGCGTGCTGGTGGATGAAGAGGGGCGCGTCATCAGCATGGCTGCGCGCCCGCACCAGATGATCGTCCCCCATCCCGGCTGGGCCGAGCACCGGGCGGAAGAAGACTGGTGGGGCGATTTTGTCGGCATCACCCGCAGCCTTCTGGCACAGTCCGGCATCCCTGCGGACGAGATTCGCGCCATCGCGACATCGGCGATCGGCCCCTGCATGCTGCCCGTGGATGCCGAAGGGCGGCCGCTGATGAACGGCGTGCTTTACGGCGTCGATACGCGTGCGACCGCCGAAATCGCCGAACTCAACGCGGCAATCGGCCCCGATGTCATCCTGAAGCGCGGCGGCAATGCCCTGACCTCGCAATCCGTCGGTCCCAAAATCCTGTGGCTGCGCCGCAACCGCCCCGATCTTTGGGCGCAGACCGCGCGGGTGCTGACCTCGACCTCGTACCTGACCTATCGCCTGACCGGCAGCTATGTCATCGATCACTACACGGCGGCGAATTTCTCGCCGCTTTATGACATCGCCCGGCAGGACTGGTGCCTTGATCTGGCGGATATCTGCACGCGCGATCAACTGCCGCGCCTGATGTGGTCGACCGCGATTGCCGGCCATGTAACCCCCGAAGCGGCGGCGGCAACAGGGCTGGCGGTGGGCACGCCGGTGACCTGCGGCACCATCGATGCCGCAGCCGAGGCGGTGAGCGTGGGCGTGCGCCGGCCGGGCGACATGATGCTGATGTATGGCTCGACCATCTTCGTCATTCTGGTGGCGGACCGGCCCCTTGGCGAGCCCAGCCTGTTTCACGCGCCCTGGCTTTACCCCGGCAGCCACGCCGCAATGGCGGGCCTCGCGACCAGCGGCACGCTGACCCACTGGTTCCGCGACCATCTGGCCCGCGACCTGCCGCGCGACACCGCCTTCGCCGAACTGGCGGCAGAAGCAGACGCCTCGCCCCCTGGGGCCAAGGGCCTGATCGTGCTTCCGTATTTTTCGGGTGAGCGCACCCCGATCCATGATCCCCTGGCCAAAGGCACCATCTTCGGGATGAACCTGACCCATACGCGGGGCGATCTGTACCGCGCCACCCTGGAAGGCATCGCCTGCGCAACGCGGGCGATCACCGATACCTACAGGGCCGCCGGTCAGGCACCGGCACGGGTCCGGGCGGTGGGGGGCGGCACCAGGAACCTGCCCTGGCTGCAGGCAACGTCTGACCTGACAGGGCTGGACCAGACGCTGTGCCGCGTCACCACCGGGGCGGCCTATGGCGATGCCTTCCTGGCGGCGCAGGCGGTGGGCGCTGTCGGGGTTGGGGACATTGATCTTTGGAACCCGGCGGAGTCGGTCGTGCGGGCCGCACATCATGCGGCCTATGACCGGCTTTATCCGCTGTTCCAGCGTCTGTACCGGCAAACCAGGGATATCGCGGCGGAGCTGGGCTGATGCGCTACGAGCTGATGCGGCCCCACCAGATCAGGGATGCGGTGGCGCGCAACCTGCCGGTGATCCTGCCGCTGGGGGTGATGGAATACCACGGCGAACATCTGCCGGTGGGCATGGACAGCCTTGCTGTCACCCGGGCGCTGGACCGGCTGGAGGCAGAGGCCGAGGTGGTGATCCTGCCCGCCTTTGCCTATGGCGCGGCCAGCCATGCCGTTGCCGGCCCTGTGGGGACCGGCACGCTGCATCTGCCGTCGCAGGTTCTGGTCGGCTTGGCCGAGGCGCTGTTCGCGGCGTTGCTGCGCGCGGGGTTCCGCAACATCCACGCGGTGATCCATCACCAGACCGAGGATTTCGGCCAGGGCATGCCCACCGACCTGGCCTTTCGCCTTGGGGCGCGGCAGGCGATCTTTGCCGCTGTCGAGGCTGAAAAGGGCGACGGCTGGTGGGGGGCCGATGCGATGCGGCAGTACTACAACGGCGGCGGGGTGGACCCGTTCCGCTGGATCAGGGTGCATCCGTTGCTGCCGCCTGGGTCGCGGGCCGACTATCCCTTTGACCACGCGGGCGAGGGCGAGACGGGGCTGATGCTGGCGCTGGCCCCGGAGACGGTAGAGATGGGGCGGCTGGGAGAGAACCGGGGCTGGTGGACCGAAACCGCCCCTCTGGCCACGGCAGAAAAGGGCGAGGCAGGGGTGGAGATCATCCTGGCGCATCTGAAGGCGGTGCTGGGGGTGTAGCCAGGATGCTGAAAAAGTGGCAACCGCATGGGCTGCTGGCAGGAAAACAGGAAACCCTTGCGCCTGCGCGCCCTGCACGGTCTGGCCGGGGCCATCGCCCCGGCCGCGCGGTACCCGTGCCAGGGGTCCGCCGGGGGCCAAAGCCCCCGGACAGCGCCCGCCGGGTCGGGCACCGACCTGCGGTGCGCTTGGGGGAACGGTCCCGCGGGGCCGCGGTCTCTGACCAGACGGGGGAAACCCGCGGCCTTTCGGGGTCCGCCCGGATCGCCAAGCCGCCTTTGCGACGGATCAGGATGGTTTTCCTGTCCGGCAAGTGGCGGGGATGCCTTTTGTCACCCTGTCAGGAATGGCTGTTCCGGGACCCGTAGCAAGCGGCGGCTCCAACCCTTTGATTAACGATAGTCCTGACGCGTGATGCGCCCGCGAAAAGCCTTCCGAGATCAGGCGGAGGAATTGCATGGCGGATGGTGGCGACGGGTTTGTGGGCCGGGACAAGCGACGTTGGCCGGATGGGGCAAAGGCGCGGATCGTCGCCGAAAGCCTGCGGCCCGGTGTCCGGGTTGCCGATGTAGCCGCGCGCCATGACATTCCTGCCCATCATCTTTCGGATTGGCGTCGCCATGCCCGGCCGGGTCGGCCGGCTTTGCCGGGTGACCCGATGGACGGGCTGCACCGATTGCCGAAGACCGAGCCGGTGCAGCATGCCTTTGCGCCGCTGTTCATTCTGCCCGAGCCCATCGATCGGTCAAGTGCGTCTCTCTCGACCGGAACCGCAACGGGTGGCACCGGGGTCATGACGATTGAGGTTGGGCCTGATATGGGTCTGCGCATTCCCGGCGATGTTGCCGTGGCGCGGGCGGCCGCGATGATCCTTACGGACGGGAAGACACGGTCGTCGATCCGATCCATTACCTTCCGCTGATCGGGATGAAGATCAACGCATTGGACCAGGCCGTTCCTCTGGCTGACTGGGGCCTGCCGCCAGAGTTCGCCACCCCGCGCCGTCTGACGGAGGCGCGCTTGATCAAGGCGGGGCGGCGCGAACATGTGCAGGTCTTGCGCCTGCCGGAGACCTTCGACATCGGTGATCTGGACGCCGCCGTGAAAAAGGCACTGCAGTCAGGTGCGGTCGGCTTGGATGCCATCAAGCACCTCGTCCTGTGCCAGGTCGAGAGGAGGCCACCGCGCCTCGACCTCGACGTCTATCCGTATCTGCCGTGGGCCGGGGTCGGGATCACGTCGGCGGCCAGCGACATGTCCCTGCTATCGGGGGATGCGCCATGACCGACGCGCCGGAGATCCTGTTGGCGCATCATCTGAAAACGCTGAAGCTGCCGATCTTTCTGCGGTAATGCGAAAAGTTCGCGCGCCAATGCGCCGCCGAAGGGCTGGACCACGTCCCGTTCCTGTCCCGGCTGGTCGAGCTCGAACTGATCGACCGCGAACGGCGGATGATCGGGTACCGGATCAAGGCCGCCCTCGCAATTGGGCTTGTACCAATGGTGCCAAAATGGCTTGATCCCAGCCGCCAAGAGCCTCGACAGCTTCGACTTCAAGGCGATCCCCAAGCTGAACAAGATGCAGGTGCTGGAGTTGGCGCGGTGCGAATGGACCGGGCGATGCGAGTACGTCGTTGGCCTTGGACCAAGAGGCACCGGGAAATCACACATCGCCCTGGCGCTTGGGCTGGTTGCCTGCCAGAAGGGCATGTCGGTCGGCCTGACCGCCGCAGCGACGCTGGTCAACGAGGGGATGGAGGCGCGAGACGAACACCGCCTGCTGCGGCTGCAAAAGCAGATCGTCGGCCACAAGCCCCTCATGATCGATGAGCCGGGAGTTGTCCCCTTGGGCAAGACCGGAGCCGAGTTGCTGTTCGAGCAGATGTCCCAGCGCTGCGAGCCTGGTGCCACGCTGATCACCGGCAACCTGCCGTTCAACGCATGGACCGAAACTTTCGGAACAGAGCGCCTGACCGGCGCTTTGCTGCACCGGCTCACGCACCAGGTCACCTCATTGAGATGAAAAGCGAAAGCTATCGGCTCAGCCAGAGCCGCGCCCGAAAAGCCGAACCCAACACCTGATCAGCCGTCGCTGAACTGGCCCTGCGGGCCAATGCGCCATGGCACGCGCCAGCCAGCTTGCGAGCGCGCGCGCCATCGTGCCCGGTGCCCCGCCACTTGCCCGCTTTTCCGCCGCCCTGCGGCAGGTTCTGTCTGCGCCGTTGCCACGTCCATCTGGTTCAAAGAAGTCCGTCGCCACGCCGCGACCGATGCTGCCCATGTCTATGGCGGGCTGGCCGAAGGATTGCGGCTGTGAGTCAGTTTTTCCGTGGTTTCGCGGAGGCTCGGCATGGCTGGAATATCCCCTGTAACGGCGAGCGAAGAGCAGAAGGCGGCATTGAGGGTTCTGGCGCGGGGTCCGGATCGTGCGGAAGCGGATCCTGCGTGTGCGCTGCCGCTGACGCTCAGGGTCTGGACCGGCGCGCGGATCGCGCAAGGCTTGCGCCTTCGACAGGCAACGTCGGAAACATGTGGGATCGAGTTAAGGAGAAAGTGGAAACGGGTCAGGCTCCGAATGTCGTGATTGATCTGCAAGATAGCGATACAAGCGAAGAGGCTCTTCGCAGGCAATTTGCAGATTGGCCTATTGAAGGTCTGGGCGATGTCTTGATCGTGCGTCCTGACGGGACGATTGCAGAACTCTGATGGCAATAGAATATTTTGTTTATTCCGATCTGGACAAGGTGGAAGTGGAACGGCGCCTGATCGTCGCAGCGGATGCTGCAAACGGCCATTGGGAGAGTTGGGGCGTGCGCGGTGATCTTGGGCCGTTTCATGAAGAAATCATGGAAGAATACGGCGTCGGCAAGGGTTTCAAGACGCAAGTCTATTGCAGGCACTACAAGGAGCACTGCGTACGGGCGCGGGAGGCCATGCTTGCATTCTTCGAGTCCTTGCCCAGACGAAAGTTGCTTTTGAAAGGAGACGTATTCGTCGCCTTCCGTCCTGAATAAAGGCCAGAGACATTTCGGAGCTGACATTGACGGACAAGGAGGGTAATTCTTGGTCCCATTGCACGCCACGCCGCCACGATTAGCCACTGCACGCGGCTCTGTTTCACAAATCCCGTGAGGGATTCGTCTTGTGAATCCAGTGTGATAGCTGGAGGTGATGCGCAGACCGAACACCCCGGCGGACAAGACCCTGAACTGGCCCGCGTATCGCAAGGCGCTCAGGCGCCGCGAATCGCTGGCGATCTGGTTCGATCCTGGCATGGCGTGGGTGGCGAAGCCGACAGGCAAGCGCGGGCGACAGCCCGTTTACAGCGATGCT
>JADCEF010000070.1 GCA_020250445.1 Rhodobacter sp. | reverse complement strand
TTGTGGGGAACCTGCCCCACGAAATGCACCCGGGCGAGGTCAAGCTGCGCGCCCACCTCGGCCAGCAGCGCCTGTTTCCAGCTGCCGCCCCCCGGCGGCGGGCCGCCGTAGCTGACCCCCTCCGCCCCCACGATCACCACCCGCGCCTGCGGGCGCGCCCGCAGCACGGCGGGAAGCGCGCGCATGAAGATGTGAAACCCCCGGTAGGGTTCCAGATTGCGGTTCACAAAGGTCAGCACCTCATCCCCCGGCCGCAGGACCCTGCCCGAGGCCTGCAGCGTTACGGATGCCGCCGGGTCCGGCCGGATCCGCGCCGTGTCGATGCCTTCATGCGCCACCTTGATCAGGCCCTGCAGCACCGCCGGAAAGGAAGAGGCCTGCCAGCGCGTCGGCAGCGGTGCCGTGACATGCGGCTTCGCCACCGCCAGGCCGGGGCGGGTGCGGCTGCGCGGGGTATCCTGGCCGTGCGCCGTGATCTGCAGGGTTTCGCCGAACTTCCGTACGACCGGCGCGCCATCCCCGATCCGGAAGGGGGTCATCCGTCACCTGGGGTGAAATGTCAGGTTCAGCCTGGTAAAGCCCTGCGACCGGATGATGCCGCCGATGTCGCGGGTGCCGGGGGTGGCTTCGTTCAGGTCGATCCGCCCGACACGTTCGGTCAGGGCCGCCAGAAGGGAACGGATCACCGCCCGGGCATGGGCCGCACCCAGACAGGCATGGTCGCCCGCGCCAAAGCCCACATGCGGGTTTTGCGCCCGGTCGATCCGCAGGGTCAGCGGGTCGTCAAAGGCCGTGTCGTCGAAATTGGCCGCAGCCCAGCACAGCGAAATCCGCTGCCCGGGCTGGCGCGGCACCCCGGCAACCACATCCGTCCGTGTGCAGATGCGGCCGATATGGGTAAGGGGCGAGAAGAAGCGCACGAATTCCTCGGACGCCTTCGGCAATAGCTCCGGTGCCGCGCGCAGGCGGTCAAGGTCGGCGGGGCTGCGGGCCAGGTGCCACATCGCCCCGGACATCGTGTGGATCAGCGTGTCGCGCCCGCCCGCAAAGGCCACATGCGAAAAGCCCAGCTTCTCGTCGCGGGTCAGGGGGCGTCCGTTCAGGCGCAGGCTGGCAAGATGGTCGAAAAAGGTTTCGGCCGCGCCGTCGCGGCCGGCATCCACATAGCCCTCGATCCGGCGCATCAGCATCGCGGCCTTTTCGGGGTCGTTCCGGCCCTTTGACTTGAAGGCATGAAGGCCCCAGCCCGTCCAGACATCAGCCTCGGCGGGGGGAAGACCGAAAAGCGCCGCCAGCGCGCGGGACTGGATGGGCAGCGAAACCGCCCGGACGACATCGACCGGTCCCACGCCCAGCGCGGCTGTCACACGGTCCCGGGCGATGTCCGCGATCCGGGCGACAAGGGTGGCATCCTCCAGCGGGCGGCGGAACCAGTCTTTCACCAGGTCCTTGTAGGCACCATGGGCGGGGGGATCGATCTCGATGGGAAGCTGGCGCAGACTTCGGATGTCGGTCTCATCGGGCACCGGTACGCGCCCCGGGCCGTCATTGGAAAACCGCTGCCAGTCGCGGGCCGCAGAACGGATGTCGCGCCAGCGGGTCAGGACGGGCATCACCTCGCCGTTGAAGTCGCCCGCATAGCCGCCCGATGCACGGGCCGGGCCGAAAGGGTCATAGCCGGGGTCTTCGGTCATTTCCGCCTCATGAAGCCGCCATCGACGAACAGCTCTTCGCCGGTGATGAAGCTGGCCGCGTCTGAAAGAAGGAAGGCAATCGCTTCGGCCACTTCCCCGGGCCGGGCCATGCGGTTCAGGATATGCGCGGCCTTGGCGCGTTCCCGGATCGCCTCGCCATCCGGCAACAGGGCCAGCGCACGGTTGGTGAAACCGGTGTCGACCCAGCCGGGGCTGACCGCGTTCACCCGGATGCCCCGGGGCGCGAACTCGCCACTTGCGGCGCGCATCAGCCCGATCACCGCGCCCTTGGAGGTGTGGTACGCAACCGACCCGTCGGTGGCGATATGGGCCGAGACCGAGCCCATCAGGACAATTGCGCCACCGTTCCGCAGATGCGGCGCGGCGTGTTTCATCGCAAGCATGGTGCCGCCCGAATTCACTCTCAGTACCCGGCGGAAGTCTTCCCACGGCTGGTCGGTGACCCGGCCCATCGCATGGGTTCCGGCGATGCAGGCCAGACCGTCCAGCGGTCCGGCCTGCGCCATCGCCTGCGCCAGGGCATCTTCATCCATCAGGTCAAGGGTAAGGGACAGATCAGCCTCGGGTGAGGGGGCAAGGTCAATCCCCACGGTGCGGTGGCCCGCGGCCCTAAGGGCCCGGCAGGTCGCCCCGCCGATGTCCCCCGCCGATCCGGTGACAACACAGGTTCCCATCAGTGCACCCGCATCAGCCCGCCATCGACGAACAGGGTCTCGCCGGTGACGAACGAGGCTTTGGGCGATGCCAGCCAGACGATCGCCGCCGCCACTTCGGAAGGTTCCGCCATGCGGCCCAGAAGATGCGCGGCCTTCGCCCTGGCCTGCAGGGCGGCAGGGTCCGCGCCCGTCTTCAGCGCGGCGCGGGTGAACCCGGCCGCGACCCAGCCGGGGGCGACCGCGTTCACGCGGATCTCAGGGCCGACCTCACCGGAAAGCGCCCAGGTAAAGCTTTCGACTGCGGCCTTGGTCGCCACATAGGCGGGGTAGTCGGGGCTGGCGACATGGCCCGAGATCGACGCCATGTTGACGATGGCCGGGGCCTTGCCCGTCATCAGCGGGATCGCATGCTTGCAGGTCAGGAACATGGCACCCACGTTCACGTCCATCATGCGGTCCCAGTCCTCGATCCGCATCTCGCAGACCGGGGCGCGGTGGTTGATCCCGGCGATGTTGGCAAGTGCATCGATGCGCGGGAAGCGGGCGGCGATGGCGGCAAAGGTGGCGGCCACCGCCGCCGGATCGGAAAGGTCGCAGGACAGCGCCAGCCCCCCGGCCCCTTGGGGCAGCACGGCCGCGTGGCGATCCAGCAGCACCAGCGCATGCCCCGCATCTGCAAAGGCCCGGGCGGTGGCTGCGCCGATATCGCCTGCGGCACCGGTTACGACTGCAACCCTCATCTTGCCCGCGCGCCTCCGAAGCGGTGGGCGACCATGGTCAGGATAATGACAAGGCCAAAGATGAAATCGGTCCAGAAGCCCGCGAAACCGGCACCCACGGCACCGGACGGAATCAGCGTCACCGTCAGCGCGCCGAAGAAGGCCCCCCAGATCGTGCCGACCCCGCCCCAGGTGGGCGTGCCGCCGACGAAAAGTGCCGCCAGCGCAATCAGAAGATAAGCCTTCCCGCTGGTGGGAAACCAGACCATGTTCGCGGTCTGAACCAGGATCACCCCGCACAAGGCCGCCGCAAGACCCGACCAGACAAAGACACCCACACGGATGCGGTCGATATCGATGCCCATCTGGCGGGCGCTGTCGGGGTTGTCGCCCACCATCTGAACCCGGATGCCGAAGCGGTGGTACCTGAACAGCACATAGCACAGCACAGTCCAGACCACTGCGATCAGGAAGTGGTTCGGCACCTGCAGGCCGAAGATGTCCCATTTTCCGGTGAAGAAGGCATAGCCAAAGGTGGATACGCTGTCGCGGCTTTCGATGTTCTTGCCCTGCGCCAGAAGGTTCACGATGCCCACGATAAAGAAGTTCAGGCCCAGCGTGGCAACCAGCGAGCTGATCTTGCCATAGACGATGATCACCCCGATGGCCGTCCCGAGCGCGGCCCCCCCCAGCATGGTCAGCGCCGCCGCCGGAAGGATCGGCACGCCCGAGATGACAAGGGTCATGAACAGGCCCCCCGCCGCCCCGATGACCGAGGGGAAGGCAAGGTCCAGCTCGCCCGACACGATCACAAAGACCAGCGCCGTCGTCATGATGATCGTCGCAGGGACCGAGAACAGAAAGGCATTGTAGTAGGCCGGGATCAGGAAAAGGGTCGGGTTGTTCGCGGCGAAAAAGGCCCAGACAAGCACGAAGGTCACAAAGGCGTTCAGGGCACGGCCGTTCCGGCGGTAGAACATCCTCCAAAAGCCGGGCGTGCCGCGCTTGTCGACGGCGGCGGTCTGGGCGGGGGCGGTGGTCATCGGCTGTCCCCTTCAGGCCGACTTGCGCAAGGTCGCGGTGTCTGCCCGGCCGGTTTCGGCCAGCTGCTGCATCATCCCGATCAGGTGGTCTGCCCCGGTGAAGGCGGCCTTGTCGCCCTCGAAGGCCATTCTGCCGCGGTCGATCACGAAGAAACGGTCGGCAATGTCCCAGACATGATAGATGTTGTGGCCGATGAAGACGACCGTCCGCCCGCTGTCCTTGACCGCCCTGACAAAGCGGAAGACCTTCTGCGTTTCGGTCAGCGACAGCGCGGTCGTGGGTTCGTCCAGCACGATCACATCGGCGTTGTTGTACAGCGCCCGGGCAATGGCCACGCCCTGCCGTTCCCCGCCCGACAGGTGACCCACGGTCGAGTCCGGGTTGAAGACCTTTGACGTGAAGCCGATCTCGCGCATCAGACGGTTGGCCTCGTCGGTTTGCTTGCGAACGCGGATCAGGCCAAGCGCATTGGTGATCTCGCGCCCCATGAAGATGTTCGTGACGATGGAATGCTGGGGCGCAAGCGCACGGTCCTGGAACACTGTCTCGATGCCTGCGTTGCGCGCGGCAAGGGGCGTCCAGGGGCTGACGCGGCGGCCCTTGACCAGAACCTCGCCCCCATCGGGGTCATGCACCCCGGCCAGCGTCTTGACCAGGGTGGACTTCCCCGCCCCGTTGTCGCCCAGAAGCCCCAGCACCTCACCCTTGCGGACCGTCAGCGACACGCCCGACAGCGCCTCGACCGAGCCGAAGCGCTTGACGATATTGCGCAGTTCCACGATGGGCGCCCCGGGGGCAATGTCGGCAGGTGCCATACGGGTGGTCCTTTACCAGTGACGGTGCCGGGCACGGGGGAAGGTCCCGCGCCCGGACCTTGGGATGCGATCAGCGGATGCCCTCTTCGGCCAGCGTGACCACATCCTTGTAGGTTTCCCTGGTGACAAAGCCTGCCCCAGTGTCCACGTTCAGCGGTGCCAGCTTGTAGACAATCTGCTGGCACAGCGACAGGACAGGCATATAGCCCTGCAGATAGGGCTGCTGGTCGGCGGTGACCGTCACATAGCCCTGATCAAAAGCCGTCATCACGCCCTGTCCCAGGTCGAAGCCCACGGCCATGATATCTTCGGGTGCCTTGCCCACCGCCTGCATGAAGGCGGGTGCCGCCGAAAGCCACGGCCCGCCCGGATAACCGATAAGCTTGACCTCGGGGTTGGAAAGCAGCGTCGCGGTCAGCGTCGGCAATTGCAGCATCTGGTCGGCCGAGGCACCCTCGGCCTCCTGCAGCCTGATAACCTCGATCCCGGCCTCGGTCAGCACATCGACCAGCCCAAGCTCTCTCTGGGCGCGGTTTTCCGATTCCCAGCGGCTCATCACGATGGCCTTGTCGCCCGCCTTCAGCCTGTCGCCCGCCTGGCGCAGCGTCTCTTCGCCCAAGGCCCGGCCCTGTTCGTACAGTTTCGCGCCGACATAGCCCGCGCCGGTCTTGGCCCGCACTTCCGGCACGTCGACGTTCATGTACATCATCTTGATGCCCGCTGCGGCGGCCTGTTCGGCAAGGGGCAAGATCGCCGCATCGCCGGGGTGGCCCATCATGGCAATTCCCTGCGGCGCCTGGCCGATCACGTCGCGCAGCTGGGTGATCATCTTGTCGAAGTCCCAGTCGCTGTAGATGATCGACACATTCGCGCCGGTATCCGCCGCCGCCTGGGTCGCGCCCCGGTCGATGATCGCGTTAAAGGCACCGCCCGCCGGGCCACCGGAAAACAGCGTGATGTTCACGCCCGAGCACCATTTCCCGCCATCCTGCGCAAGCGCCGCCCCGGCGGCCACGGCCAGAACACTTGCCCCCAGAAGGGCAGTCGTCAGTCTGTGCATGTCTTCCTCCCGTTGATGGGTCGGTTTGCCCGGCCCGGTTCAAAAACGTTTTTGGGTTTTTTCCCAAGTGATGCTGCGGAAAGCCGGTCTGTCAACTGGAAAATTTGACGTGACCCTGCGCAGCAGAGGGCTTGGGCACACCTCTTGACGCAAGGTCCAAAAACGTTTTTGGATTGCGTGACGGCAGCAAGGGACATGCAGCGTGAAGGACGCGCCGGGTATCGCATCAGACAGCCATTCCGATCAGGCCTGGTGGCGTGGCGCCGCTTTGTATGAGGTCTATGTGCGGTCGTTCATGGATGCGGATGGCGACGGGGAGGGCGACCTGCGCGGCCTGACCGCGCGGCTTGACTACCTGGCCGATCTGGGGGTCGAGGCGCTGTGGCTGACGCCGGTCTTCCCGTCGCCCATGTTCGATTCCGGCTACGATGTGGCCGATTACCGCGCCATCGACCCGCGATTCGGTTCGCTGCAGGACTTCAGGGTGCTGGTCGCCGCCGCCCATGCGCGCGGCCTGCGGATCGTGCTGGACCAGATCTATTCCCATTCCTCGCACCGGCACCCCTGGTTCGTCGAAAGCGCGTCCAGCCGCGACAACCCCAAGGCCGACTGGTATGTCTGGGCCGATGCCAGGCCGGATGGCAGCCCGCCGAACAACTGGCTGGGCCGCTTCGGGGGGATCGCCTGGGAATGGTCGCCGGTGCGGCGGCAGTATTACCTGCACAACTTCCTGATCGAACAGCCCGATCTGAACCTGCACAACCCCGACGTGCAGGCCGAAATTCTTGACATCATGCGGTTCTGGTTCGATCTGGGCGTGGACGGGCTGCGGTTGGACGTGGCCAACTTTTTCATGCACGACCCCGCGCTTCGCGACAATCCGCCCGCAGGCCGCAACGAGCTGCCCGTCAACCCCTACTACTGCCAGGCCCATGTCTATGACCGTTCGCGCCCGGAAAACCTGCCATTCCTTTCGCGGATGCGCGCCGTGGCCGATGCGGCGGGAGACCGGATGCTGCTTGCCGAAATCTCATGCGACAACCAGGTCGAACGGATGGCAGAATATACCACGGCCGGCCGTCTCCATACCGCCTATTCGTTCGAACTTCTCGGCCCCGGCCCCGACGGCACGAAGATCGCCAGAACGGTGACCGAGGCCGGGTCCGGCGAAAGCTGGCCGACCTGGGCCTTTTCCAACCATGACGTGACGCGCGTTGCCAGCCGCTGGGGGGCCGAAGGAAACCCCGACCGCATCCGCCTGTTCCAGGCCCTGCTTCTGTCGCTGCGCGGCAGCGTGATCCTGTATCAGGGCGAAGAGCTGGGCCTGTCGCACAGCCCCGTTCCCCGCCACCGCCTGCAGGACCCCGAGGCGATCCGCTTCTGGCCCAACCACCGCGGTCGCGACGGCGCCCGCACGCCGATGCCATGGACCGATGCGGGCCCCGCCCTTGGCTTTTCCCCCCGCGACGGCTGGCTTCCGGCCGAGGCCGCCCATGCCCACCTGTCGGTTGCGCGGCAGGCGGGCGATCCGCAGTCGATCCTGGCCCATTGCCGGAACCTTCTGGCGCTGCGCCGCCAGTCCCCGGCCCTGCGCCGGGGCGGGTTTCAGGTTGTTTCGGCCGCGCCTGACCATCTGGTCTTTCGCCGGACCCACGCCGAAGAGACGCTGCTGTGCGCCTTCAACTTCGGCCCTGCGCCACTGCCCCTGGCTGCGACCGGGGAAACCCTTGCAGGCAAGGTGCAGGCAGGCCAGCTTCCGCCCGATGGATATGTGATCCGGCGGGTGGCGGAATGACGGCCAGGGTGGCGGACGGACCGGCAGGCAAGGCGGGCATCCGGCGGGTGGCCGAAAGCGCGGGCGTCTCGGTCAGCACGGTCAGCCGGGCACTGAACGGCTACACGGACGTGAACGCCGCCACCCGCGCCAAGGTGGCGGCAGCGGCCGAGGAACTGGGCTATCGCCCGTCCTACGCCGCAGCCATGCTGCGCCGGAACCAGACCGACACCGTGACCTTCATGGTCTCGAAACCCTGGACCAGGTTCGTCGATCCCTTTTTCCTTGGCATCCTTGACGGGCTGGAACTGGCGCTTTCGGCCCAGGGTTATGACCTGCAGGTCGTCATGGCCCGCGACTATGAGGCAGAGCACGACGTGATCCGCCGTGTGGTCGAACGCCAGCGGTCCGATGCCCTGATCTTTGCCCGGACCCGCCCCGAGGATGAGCGGATCGACTGGCTGGAGGAGCGGGGCTTTCCCTTTGTCACCATCGGCCAGACCAGCCGCAACAGCCACGGCTTTATTGACCGCGACCAGCGCCGGGTCGGGCTTGAGGCGGTTCACCGGCTGGCCGCGCTTGGTCACCAGCGGATTGCCTTTCTGTCCACCCCCTGCCGCTACACCTACAGCCTGCATGGCCGCGAAGGCTACCGGCAGGGTCTGACAGAGGCCGGCCTGCCCCATGACCCGGCGCTGGAGATCGAGTGCTTCCTGTCACGCCGGACCGGAGAAGAGGCCGTGACCCAGCTTTTCACCACCGGGGCGAACCCGACAGCGCTTTTCTGCGGGAACGACATGATCGCCCTTTCCGCGATGGAAGGGCTGAAGCGCCTTGGCCTGACCCCCGGCCAGGACGTGGCGCTGATCGGCTGCGACGACACGCCCCTTGCCGCCCATGTCCGCCCCGCGCTGACCAGCTTCCGGCTGGACCTGGATGCGATGGGCATCCGTCTTGGCCGGATGATCCTGGGGCGGCTGGGCGGCGATCCTGCCGTCACGCAGGAATTCGTGCGCGGCGAGATGGTCCTGCGCGAAAGCGACAGCCCGATGCGGCCCAAGGGGCTGGCATGAAGCTGGAGGTTCACCATATCCGCGCGCTGAAGGGTGTCCGGCAGCTGACCGAGTTGAACGTGACCGGCCCCGACCAGGCGCATGCTGCCCAAGCGGCGGGGATCGACATCATCGTTTCGGGGCGGCTGGA
Organism: Rhodobacter sp.; assembly: GCA_020250445.1. Lineage (GTDB taxonomy): Bacteria > Pseudomonadota > Alphaproteobacteria > Rhodobacterales > Rhodobacteraceae > Aliitabrizicola. Next base: position 24,300 of record JADCEF010000070.1, on the reverse strand, counting down.
CCAGCGCGCCGCGATCCGGGCTGCGGCACCCGGCACGCATTTCTGCTTTGGCCTGATCCATGGCCACCATGTCAACACCGACCAGGCCCTGCGCGCCGCTTTCGACGCGCTGGATGCAGGGGCAGATAGCATCTACTGCTGTCTGTCCCCCCGGATCATCGAAGGCCTCGCGCGCGAAGGCGTGCCGGCTGTGGGCCATGTCGGCCTTGTGCCGCAAAAGGCGCGGCTGACAGGCTTTCGCGCCTTTGGCAAGACGCTGGAAGAGGCGCAACGCCTGTGGCGCGAGGTCTGCGATCTGGAGCAGGCCGGTGCCGTGGCGGTCGAAATGGAGGTGGTCGTCGAACCTGTTGCCGCCGCAATCTCAAGCCGCACGGCGATGACCGTGATCTCGATGGGGTCGGGCGGGCGCTGCGATGTGCAGTATCTCTTCGCCGTCGATGTGCTGGGCGAAACGACGGCAAGGATGCCCCGCCATGCCAGGGCCTATGCCGATTTCGCCGCCGAGTATGCCCGCCTGCACGACCGCCGCGCAGCTGCCTTCGCTGCCTTCCGCGCTGCCGCACTGGATGGAAGCTACCCCGCCGCGCCCGAGGTGGTCGCAGGCAATCCGGCCGAAACCGGCGCCTTCCGCGCCTGGCTGGAAGGTTCCCGCCCATGACACGCCGCCTGACCATGCACGACATACAGGTCGCCAAGGGCCGGCAAAAGCTGGTTCAGCTGAACGTCAACGGGCCAGAGCAGGCCCGTGCTGCCGTGGTGGCCGGCATCGACATTATCGTGAACGGCGAGGCCGCGCGCTGGCCCGCGATCCGTGCGGCGGCCCCGGACACGCACCTGTGCCTTTCACTGCGCTATGGCGATCAGGCCAGCGCGACCGAGGTCCTGCGCGCGGCCTTTGACGCGCTTGCCCTTGGGGCGGACTCGATCTATTGCCCGCTTTCGCCCGCAATGATCGAGCCCCTCGCGCGGGAAGGAATCCCTGTCTGCGCCCATGCGGGCTATGTCCCGCAGAAAACGCGGATGACGGGCCTGCGTGCCGCGGGCAAGACAGCGGCAGAGGCACAGGCCCTGTACCGCCGCATAAAGGAATTCGAATCCGCCGGTGCAACGATGGTGGAGCTGGAGCTTGTCGCTGCCCCCGTCGCGGCCCTGCTGACGCCACGGACCTTGATGACCACCGTCTCGATCGGGTCTGGCGGCGGCTGCGACGTGATCTACCTATTCGGCGTTGACATCCTGAACGAAGCGCCGCGCCGCCCGCGCCACGCCCGCGCCTGGGATGACTTCGGGGCCGAGGCCCGGCGGTTGCACGACGCCCGGGTCGCGGCCTTCAGCGCTTTTCGCACGGATGTGGCCACGGGCCGCTTTCCGGCCCCTTCAGAAACCGTCGCCGCGCCGCCCGGCGTGGCCGATGCCTTCACCGAATGGCTGGACCGCCGGCCCCAGGACTGACCGATGGACCTGCTCGCCCCCCTCAAGTTCAAGATGCCCCGCTCTTACTCGCTGACCGGCCCTGAACGCGACCACGCAATCGAATCGGGGCTGGCCGGGGCGCAATGGTATCAGACCCCGATCGACCGCAAGCTGATGAAAGAGCTGATGAAACGCTCGGACGGCCCGGCGCTTCGCGATACGGCGATCTGGCTTGGCCTTATGGCCCTGTCGGCCGCTGGCGGCATCTGGTTCTGGGGAAGCGGGTGGGCCGTACCCTTCTTTCTGGTCTATGGCGTGCTTTACGCCAGCGCCGCCGACAGCCGCTGGCACGAATGCGGGCATGGCACCGCCTTCAGGACGCCCTGGATGAACGACGCGGTCTATGGACTTGCAAGCTTCCTGATGATGCGCAACCCGGTCGTCTGGCGCTGGAGCCACACCCGCCACCATACCGACACGATCATCGTCGGCCGCGACCCCGAGATCAGCGCCATGCGCCCGCCGCAGCTGATCCTGATCGGCCTGAACGTGATCGGCCTGGTTGCCGTGCCGCAATCGCTTGCCCGTCTGGTCCGGAACGCCCTTGGCCGGCTGACACCCGACGAGGCCGACTATGTCCCCGAAAGTGAACGTCCGAAGGCCTTTCGCGTGGCGCGGGTGCATGTGGCGATCTATGCCGCGACCATCGCCGCCGCGATGGTCTGGCAAAGCTGGCTGCCGCTGATGCTGGTCGGCCTGCCGCGCGCCTATGGCGTCTGGCTTTTGATGGTCATGGGCCTGCCCCAGCACATGGGCCTGGCCGAGGATGTGCTGGACCACCGGCTGAACGCGCGCACGATGATCTTCGGGCCTGTCCTGCGCTTTCTCTACTGGAACATGAACTATCATGTGGAACACCACATGTATCCGATGGTCCCCTACCACGCGCTGCCCCGCCTTCACCAGGCGGTCAAGCACGACTGTCCGCCGCCCGAAACGCTTTTGGGCGCGTGGCGGCTTATCGTCCCCACGGTCCTGCGCCAGCTCAGGGACCCGACCCACTTCATCCGCAAGGAACTGCCGCCCGGCGCAGGGCGCAGGGCCATCAGCCCCGTTGCGGACGGATAGGTGCCATGCCCCGGACCAGGGACAACGAAGGGACCACCCGGCAAGGCCGCAATCGCTTCCCGACATCGCCCCGACAGACCCGGCGGTTCATGACCCCGCAACGGGGAACGCGCAGCGGCGTGCGCCGCCTGACATGTCGGGGATCGCGCTTGCAGCCTTGATCTGCGGTGTGCGGCCTTGCGTTGACTTTACAGGACCTGCCGGGAAGCGCAAGGAACTGGCGCAGGACTTTCTGAACCTGGAGAATGCCTTGCCCAAGCAGGGTGTTGAAACAGCAATCTGACCGCCTGCCTGCGGGGAAAATCCTTCCGATCCGGGGAAAGGGATTGCCCCTTTTGGGCGGGAACGGGAAACGCACCGCATTTCCCCCGCCCCTGCGCGACGCTGCCACCAGGATCGGTGCTGCCCGAAAAACGGCAGGCCTGCACCCGCCAGGGTCGGGGCGGGCGTTGGCCCGGGGGCTTTCGGCCCCCGGCTGGCCCGGGTTCAGCGTGGCGCTGTGGCAGGGGCGATGGCCCCTGCCAGGATGCGCAAGGCGCGCACAGGCGCAAGAGGTTCCCGCCCTGCGCGCAGGCAGCCCATCAGGTTGGCACGTTCTCAGCATGCTGCCAGGTCCGCCACGCCCTGCCTGGCAGGAGGGTCGCCATCGGCCTTATCTTGCCGGGCCTTTGCCGATGGGCGAAGGTGAAGCGCTGGACCGTATCCGGCGGTTTCCGACCGGGGTCCGCCTGCTGCCGCGGCTGGTCGGTGGCCGCGGTATCCCCGGCGGTGGCCCTTGCGCAAATCCCTACGGGCGGGGACGGATCCGGCGGCTTCCGGTTTCCGGCGGAAGGGCTGCCGCGCCATTTGCCGTAAATCAGGCCGGGATGCCACATCACGGGGCAGATCCCGGTCCGGGCATGGCGACAAGCGCGCGCTGGTCATCGCGGCCCATCGCGATCAGGACAGGCTCGCGGTCCTGCAGCAACCGGAAGTCCTGTCTGGAGCCCAGGCCCCGCCAGCGGGCACAGATCAGCGACTGGGCGACAGCGCCGCCAAGCGTGGTGCCGGGACCGGTGACAATGAAAAGATCGGGCGCGAATTCGCGGGCGGCAGTGCGGATGGCGGCAGTGAAGTCGAAGGGTTCGACCACCTGAATGCCAAGCGTGTAGGCGCGCAGGTCCGCCGGGCTGTCGGCACCGGGCCACCAGATTTGCCCGCGCCCGTCGATCAGGGGCAGGCGGGGCGGGCCGAACAGGCTGTCGGGCAGGGCGGCGCGGCCCTGGGCAGCGACCGGGGCCTGCAGGGCCGTATGGAAGGCCGCATGGTTGGCCAGCCGCATCGGGTAGCGGTCCTGCACGGGCGGCACGGCGGCCTCGAACGCGGCAAGGCCCGCCGCATCGCCGGCCAGCACCAGCAGCCCGCCGAGATCGATGGAAAGCGACAGCGCAAGGCCAGGCCGCGCGGCGATGTCCCCGACCAGTGTCAGCAGGGCCGTTTTGCGGGCAGGGTCGGGGTTCCAGTCCCCGTCCATCCAGGGATAGACCAGCTGGCCGCCGATCAGTGCCGCCTGCATCAGCCGGCCCATGGTATTGGCAATGGCAAAGCCTGCTTCGGGCGAAACGGCCCCGCCGCAGGCCAGGGCGGAATACCAGCCCATCGAGTTGCCGGTGACTGCGACCACGCGGACCCTCTCGCCATTGATCGAAAGGGCATCGCCAATCGTCGCGGCATAGATCAGGGCGCTGGCATTGTCGCCGCGGGCATGGCGCGACAGGGCAAAGCGGTCGGCACCGTCAAGCGCGGTCAGGGTTTCCTGCCCCGCAGCCGCGCGCAGGGTGTCGAAGCGGGCCATCAGGGCCGCATCGGGGAAGTGCCGCGCCAGCGTGCCGAGTTCAGGGGCATTGTAGGTGCCCCTGCCGGGGCAGATCAGCAAGGCGGTCTTCATGCGCAGAGCCTTTGCGCGGCGGCGATGATGGCATCGCGCGAGGGCAGGGTGGCGGCATAGGCGGGGCCGGTGGCGATGAAGCTGTCCTCGGCGGTCAGCCGGGCCAGCGCAAGGCCCGGCGCGGCTTCGGCGACATGGGCCATCAGCGCCTCGGCCACGCCGCCGGAATGGCGGGTCTCGTCCACGATCAGGATATGTGCGCAGCCCGCCAGCGCAGCCGTCAGCGCAGCTTTGGGCAGGGGCGAAAGCCAGCGCAGGTCGATGATGCGGGTGGAAATTCCTGCAGCCTCGATCATCGGCCGGGCCTGATGCGACAGATAGCAGCCGTTGGCGAAGGTGACGATCGCCAGATCGGTGCCGGTGCCGTCCACGCCGATCTCGCCCAGGGCTATGCGGCGCGACGGATCGGGATAAGGCCGCATCCAGCCGCCGTCCCCGTCTGCGTGAAGGTCGCGCATCGGGTAAAGGGCAATGGGTTCGAGGAACACCACCACCCTTTGCTCCTCGCGCGCAAGGCGGGTGCATTCCCGCAGCATCATCGCGGCATCGGCACCGTTCGAGGGCACGGCAAGGATGACACCGGGTATGTCGCGCAGGACGGCGACCGAATTGTCATTGTGAAAATGCCCGCCGAAGCCCTTCTGATAGCCAAGCCCGGCGATGCGCAGCACCATGGGGTTGGTGAACTGGCCGTTCGAGAAGAAGGGCAGCGTCGCGGCCTCGCCCCGGATCTGGTCCTCGGCATTGTGAAGATAGGCAAGGAACTGGATTTCGGGCATGGGCAGAAAGCCGTTGTGCGCCATGCCGATGGCAAGGCCCAGGATCGACTGTTCGTCAAGAAGCGTGTCGATCATCCGGTCGGCACCAAATCGATGGATCAGCTTCTGCGTGACGCCGTAGACACCGCCCTTGCGACCCACATCCTCGCCCATCATGACGATTTCGGGATGGGTCAGCATCAGGTCTGTCAGCGCCCAGTTGATGAGGCGCGACATGATCTGCGGTTCGTCCATCACCCTGAGGTCGGCACCGAAGGCTGCGGCACGGGTATCGGGCGCGGGGCCGTTGGTGGGGCGGCACGGGCGCGGCGGGGGAATGAGGCTGGCCATCACATCCGCCGCCTGCCTCAGGCGGGGCCGGGTAACGGCCTCGGCCGCGATGCGCGCGGTGCGCCCGACCGTGTCGCGATAGATATCCAGCGCCACGTCCGCAGACATGACGCCGGCCTGCGACAACAGCCGGACGGAATGCAGCAGGGGGTCCTGCGCCTCTTCAGCCTCGACCTCCTCGCGCGACAGGTAGGTGGTTGGCACATCCGCCCCGGCATGGCCGTAAAGCCGGATGGTGCGCAGGTGCAGGAAGGCGGGTTTGCGGCGGTGGCGGACGAAACCGGCCGCCTCTTGGGCCACGCGGAACGTGTCGTAAAGATCAAGACCGTCGGCCCTGAAATAGGCCAGTCCCGGACGGCCGGAGAAGCTTGCCTCGATCCAGCCTTTCGGGGTCTTGGTCGAAATGCCGATGCCGTTGTCCTCGCAGACGAAGAGAAGCGGCAGCGGGATGGACTGGAACGCAGTCCACTGGGCGGCGTTGAAGGCGCCCTGTGCAGTGGAATGGTTGGCCGAGGCGTCGCCAAAGGCGCAGATCACCAGCCCGTCGTCGCGCAGGATCGCGTGTTCGGGGCGGTGTCGGCGGGCGGCACCGATGGCATAGGCGGCACCGACCGCCTTGGGCAGGTGGCTGGCGATGGTCGAGGTCTGCGGCGGGATCATCAGCGCGCGCGACCCCAGCACCTTGTGGCGGCCGCCCGAGATCGGGTCTTCGGACGAAGAGGCGAAGGATAGAAGCATGTCCCAGGCCGGGGTCTGGCCGGGGACCTGGCCGGCACGGGCGATCTGGAAGGCGGCATCGCGGTAGTGCAGGAAGGCCATGTCATCCGGGCGCAGGGCAAGCGCAACGGCCGCCATGCCTTCGTGACCCGAAGAGCCGATGGTGTAAAATCCCTGCCCGGCCCGCTGCATCACCCGGCTTTGCCGGTCAAGCGCCCGCGCCAGGCAGCCAGCGCGGAAAGCCGCCACCGCCAGTTCCGGGGGCATCGGCCCAGCAGGCGCGCGGCCCGCAGGCAGGTTGCCCGCCGATACGCGCGACAGGAAGTTCTCGTGAACGATCTCGCAGCGGTCCATCAATGCGCCATCCCGCGTCAGGCATCCGCCCGGTCGGCATACAGGGCGACCGGACATTCGGGCAGGGTGGCGGTGACCGCTTCGGTCGCCTGGTTCCCGACTTCGGCCCATGCCTTGCTCTGGCCATCGGTGAAGGCAGCATCGGTCAACATCCGGAAATGCGGCACGGCCATGGCATGTTCTCTCCTTTGGTTCAGTTGACCCTTTCAGAGGCCGTTCCGGTTGTCAGGATCTGGATTGCCTGTTCCACCGCGCCGCGCTGGAGCGCCTCGACCGTCGCTTCAGAGTACCAGGCGGCGTGGTCGGAAACGACCACGTTCGGCGCGGCAAGAAGCGGCGAATTCCAAGGGGGTTCCGTTTCGAACACATCGATCCCGGCACCAAGGATCCGGCCGCTGGCCAGGGCCTCGGCCAGGGCCTGTTCATCGACAAGCGGGCCACGGCCGGTGTTGACAAGGATTGCGCCCGGTCTGGCTCGCGACAGGAAGGCCGCATCAATGACATGCCGGTTCCGGGGTGTGGCTGGTGCGTGCAGGGTGATCAGGTCACTGCCCGCGGCAAGTGTCGGCAGATCGACCGCAACGGAATCGGCCGGAAGCCTGTCGGGCGGAACAAAGGGGTCATGCACAAGAAAGCGGCTGATGCCAAAGGCGCGAAGGCGGTGCACGACGGCCTGTCCGATCCGGCCGAAACCGACAAGTCCCGCTGTCGACCCGGCAATGCGGGCAATCGGTTCGGCCTGGCCGACCTGCCAGGCCCCGGCGCGCACGGACCGGTCGCGGCTGACGATCCGGCGACGCACGGCCAGAAACAGCGCCAGCGTGTGATCGGCCACCTCGATTTCGGCACCGTAGCCGGGAACGCGGGTCACGATGATGCCGCGCTCGCGCGCTGTCTTGAGGTCGATGGTGTCCACCCCCACGCCGTATCGCACGATGCCGCGGGCCCGGGTCATGGCGGCGATCACCGGGGCGTCAAGAGGTGTGTCGCGGACGAAGATGATCTCGGCCTGTGACAGTCCGGCGGCCAGGCGGCTGCGGTCATCCTGCCAGTCAAGCAGCTCGACCGACAGCCCATAGGGCGCCAGGGCCGCCGCCTCAAGGCCGTGATCGGCATAGCCGGGCAGCACCACAACCGACTTGCGGTCCGACATGTCAGGCCCCGATGCGGACGACAGCCTTGCCGTCGAAGGCGCGGTTGCGCAGGCGGGCCAGCCAGCCGGGAACCTGATCAAGCGTGATGAGCGCCTCGATCATCGGGTCCAGCGTGCCATCGGCGACCATGCTGACAAGCGCCGCGCCCATCACCGCGAAATCGCGCTGCGTGCGCAGGTCGCCTGCACCATAGGCCCCGCCAAGCGCCACCTCGTGGATCGAGGCTGCATAGGTATAGGCCGGAGTCCGGCTAAGGTCGGGCAGCGGGTCGATGCAGGCGAGGTGGCCGTTGTATTCCAGAAGCGACAGCGACTTGCGGGCATCGCCGGGGTTCGCCACCTCCAACATCGCATCGGCACCGAGACCGCCGTTCGCGGCCCGGACCAGGGCAGCAAGGTCGGGTGCCCGGTAGTCAAGCACGACGTCCGCGCCAAGGGCACGCGCGCGGTCGGCCTTTTCGGCCCGGGCCAGGGCAATCACTCTTGCGCCGATCCGGTGCGCGATCTGGACTGCAAAGCCGCCGACGCCGCCGGTCGCGCCCTGGATTACGATGGTCTGGCCGGCTTGCAGGCGGATCTTGCGGACCAGGGCCTGATAGGCCGTAAGCCCGGCGCAGGGCAGGGCTGCGGCGGCTTCCCAACTGACGGTTTCAGGCAATGGGATCAGAACATGCGCAACGGTCGTGGCATAGTCGGCAAAGACACCCTGTCGGCGCAGGTTGCCGTGCCAGACCACGCGGTCGCCGACCTTCCAGCCTGTCACCCCGTCACCCAACTTGTCGATCACGCCGGACGCGTCCAGCCCGACGACATGCGGTTCGCGCCACCACGGCGCAAGGCCGCTGCACAGCTTCCAGTCCACAGGATTGAGGCTGGCGGCCATGACCCTGACGCGGACCTCGCCGGGGCCGGGTTCGGGAACGGGAACATCGGCCAGACCAGTGGTCGACAGGTCGTCTTTTGGCTCGGTACACAGGATCGCGCGCATGGGTGCTTCTTTTCTTCAGGTCAGCAGATCGAATAGCCGCCGTCGATGATCAGGGTGGTGCCGGTCACATAGGCGGCGGCGGGCGAGGCGAGAAACAGCGCACCATTCGCGATATCCCCGGGCTTGCCCCAGGTCTTGGTGGCGGTGCGGGACGCTATGGCGGGGCCGATGGTCGGGCTTTGCCACAGTTCTTCGGTCAGAGGAGTCTCGATCCATCCGGGCGCGATGGCGTTCACCCGGATGCCGTCGGGGGCATAGGCGATCGCAAGCGATTTGGTCAGCTGGCTGACGCCGCCCTTCGCGGCCGCATAGGCGGGCACCCGGCGATCACCGAAATACGACAGCATGGAGGCGATGGTGACGATGCTGCCGCGACTGGCCGCCAGAAGATCGTGCGCGCCCATGGCGTAGCGCGCCGTGCCGACGAGGTTGACGTCCAGCACGTCGCGGAAAACGTCAAGCCGGTGTTCATCGTCACGTCGGACAATTCCCGCCGCAGTTACCAGCACGTCCAGCCGGTCGATTGCGGCCAGAAGCGCGGTGCAATCCGCATCGGAACGCACATCGACGGCATGGCCCTCGATGCCTTCGGCAGGGCACCAGTCCAGCTTGGCGGCAGTGCTGCCGGTTGCGATCACACGCGCACCGTGGGCACGGAACGCCCTGGCAATGCCCGCGCCGATGCCGGTGGAGCCGCCAGTGACCAGCACCGTCCTGCCGGCGAAGAGGTTTTCGCGGAACGTACCCTGCATGGCCGCCCTCCCTACTTTGCCGCTTCAAGCCAGTCGGGCTGAACCAGTTCGATCAGGTATCCGTCCGGGTCCTTGAGAAAGGCGATGTGGGTCTTGCCGTGCTTCATCGGCCCGGGCTCGCGCGTAATCACCGCGCCGCCCGCCCGCAGCTTTTCGGCCGCCGCATAGATATCGTCGGTTTCCAGCGCGATGTGGCCGTAGCCGCTGCCCAGGTCATAGGGGCCGTGGTCGTAATTGTAAGTCAGCTCGATGACGGTGTTCGTCTCTTCCGGCCCGTAGCCGACGAAGGCAAGGGTGAACTTGCCATCGGGAAAATCCAGTTTCTTGATCAGCTGCATACCAAGAAGCTTGGTGTAGAACCGGATCGATGCATCCAGGTCCTTCACGCGCAGCATCGTGTGCATCATACGGAGCTTTGTCATTCTTCTCTCCCTTGTGTCCGGCGATGTCGGAAGGCGGCTAAACTGTTGAAAGGGGCCCAGACCCCGGGGCCCGGGACGGTCAGATGGCCATGGTACTGTAGTAACGTTCGGTATGGGCGATATGGGCCCGCAGCAGGGCGATGGCGCCGTCCCGGTCGCGCGCCATGATCGCCCGCCGCAGCGCCTCGTGTTCCGAGATCGAATTGGCGTTGTGCGCCTTGTCAAGCGAGAACCGGAAGCGCAGGGCGGCGAAGCGGCTGTTGACCTGGCTGAGGTAGGTCTGCTCCAGAAGCGCAGACTTGGCCCGGCCGATGATGGACAGGTGGAATTCGGTGTCGAGCCCCTGGTAGACCTCGCGCGCGCGGACCTTCAGCGCCTCGTGCATCGCGACCAGAATCCGCTGTATGTCGGCCGCCAGCCCCTCGGGGTCCCGCTCCAGCGCCAGGGCCATCGCCTCGACCTCAAGCGCGGTGCGCAGTTCGCACAGCGCGCGCAGCTCGTCCGCTGTCGGCCGGAAGACAAAGGTGCCGTTTTGGGGACGGATCTCGATCAGGCCCTCGCCTTCTAGCCGGATATAGGCCGAACGGATCGGGGCCTTCGTCACGCCATAAAGTTCGGACAACTGGGTTTCCGAGATTTTCTCGCCCAGGGCGAACCGGTTCTCGATGATGTCCAGCCGCAAACGTTCCAGCACCAGTTCGGATACCGGCCGCGGTCGTTCGATCTTGGAGATGGCCCTGTTCATGTCGATCCTCTTCAGCGCCCCAGCATGAAGGATACTGCTCTGTCCGCGATGACAAGGGTCGTCGAGTTGGTGTTGCCGCTGATGATGGTCGGCATGACGGAAGCGTCGGCGATGCGCAGGGACTGAACGCCCCTGACCTTCAGGTCCGGGGTCACGACAGCGCGCGGATCGCTGTCCCGCCCCATGCGCGCGGTACCCACGGGGTGGTAGACGGTTTTGACAAAGCGCCTGGCATGATCGGCCAGCACCTCGTCGCTGTCGCTGTCAGGTCCGGGGAAGATCTCGCGCAGGATCATGTCGCGGATCGGCTTCTGTGCAAGGATGCGGCGCGCCTGCCGCAGCCCGCCGATGGAAAGACGCAGGTCTTCGGGGTCTTCGAAGTAGTTGGGATCGACCAGCGGCTGGTCCTTTGGATTGCCCGAAGCAAGCCGCACCGACCCGCGCGAGCCGGGGCGCAGCACGCAGGAATTGAGCGTGACGCCCCAGGTCGGCTTCAGGTCGCCTGCGATGTCCTTGTCCAGATAGACCGAGGGCACGCAGAACTGCTGGATCTTTGCCTCGGCCGACAGATCATCCGGATCGAAGAAGGAACAGGCCTCGACCCCGTTCGACGCCACCGGACCGGACTTGAAAAAGGTGTATTGCAGCCCGTTGCGGATCTGGTTCCAGCCCCGGTCCTGCCCGAAGTACCCATAAGGCCCGTTGCAGAAGGCCAGCACCGGCACCTCGGTATGGTCCTGCAGGTTCTGGCCGACCCCGTCCAGATCGACCAGCGTCGGGATGCCCTTTTCCTTCAGGTGGAAATGCGGGCCGATGCCCGAAAGCATCAGAACCTTCGGGGTGGCGATGGCACCGGCGCACATCACCACCTCCCTGTCGGCAAATGCGCTGGCCGACTGGCCGTTCCGGGAATACGCGACGCCAGTCGCCCGCCCGCCCTCGATGATCACCTTGTGGACAAGGCAGCCTGTCAGCACCTCCAGCCGACCGGTTTTCCCGGCGGGATGAAGAAAGGCATCGGCGGCAGACAGGCGCCGCCCGTTGCGGGTGGTCAGCTGGAAGTAGCCCGTGCCGGTCTGGCGCGGGCCGTTGAAATCGGGGGTGAAGGGGATGCCAGCCGCCTGTGCCGCCATCACATAGGCGCGGCTGAGCTCGCAGATGTGAAGCGGGTCTGACACCGTCAGCGGGCCTTCGGTACCGTGCAGGTCGTTGTTGAAGCGGTTGTTGCCCTCCATGGCCTTGAACCGCTTCAGCAATTCCGGCCAGCCCCAGCCGGGGTCGTCCGTCGCCTCGACCCAGGGCGCATAATCCCCGGCCTGGCCGCGAATGTAGACCATGGCGTTGACAGAGGAACCGCCGCCGATGACCCGGCCCGTCGGCACCACGGGCTGACGCCCCTTCAGGCGCTGCTGCACGGAGGACTGGTAGAACCACATGTATTTCTCGACGCCCAGCAGCTTGACGAAACCGGCAGGCATCTGGATCAGCGGGTTGCGGTCGGACCCGCCGGCTTCCAGCACAAGCACCCTGGCCCCCGCCTCGGCCAGCTTCCCCGCAACCAGCGATCCCGAGGACCCCCCGCCAACGACGACGTAATCATAGCTCATCGGCATGCTCCTTCACCTTCACATCGGCCGGAAACAGCAGCAGGTGTTCAGGATCGACAGAGATCGTGACAGCTTCGCCCCGCGCCACCCGCAGGCCCGGCGGCGTCACGATCGCCACCCGCACGCTGCCGACATCGACGAAGATCTCGTTGTGGTCCTGCAGTTCCTCGGTAATGAACCCGCGCCCCTGCAACCGGACGGGGGACTCCGCGCCCAGACGCAGGAAATGCGGCCGGATCGCCGCCAGTCCGCGCGGGCCGATCAACCGGACCCGGGCCTTCAGCGGTTCGGTCAGCGCGACACGGTTGCCTTCGATGGTCAGCCCGCTGTCGTCGGCATCGGCATAGTCGAGGAAGTTGATCGGCGGCTCGCCCACGAAGCCCGCGACAAAGGCGTTGGAGGGGCGGGAATAGACCTCCTGCGGTGTCGCCATCTGCTGGATCATGCCGTCCGACATCACCATCACGCGGTCCGCAAGGGCCAGCGCCTCTTCTTGGTCGTGGGTGACGTAGATCATGGTATGGCCGAATTCCTGGTGGATCGACTTGATGAACCGGCGCATGCGATAGCGCTGGCGGGTGTCAAGGTGGCTGATCGGCTCATCCATAAGGAAGACCGCAGGTTTGCGCACCAGCGCCCGCGCCAGCCCGACACGCTGGGCCTGACCGGACGACAGCGCGCCGGGCTTCAGTCCAAGAAGCGCGGTCAGTTCCATCTTTTCGGCCACGGAACGCACGGCCCGGTCGATCGAGGCCGCGTCCTTGCCGGCAGAGCGCAGTGGGAACGCTATGTTCTCGTAGACGGTGATCGGGGCATAAAGCGCATAGTTCTCGAACGACATCGCCACGTTGCGGTCCCGTGCCCGGACAGCGTTGACGGGGATGCCGTCGAACAGGATCTGGCCGTCGCTGATGCTTTCCAGCCCCGCGATCATGCGCATGGTAGAGGATTTGCCGCAGCCCGATGGTCCGAGGATGGCAACGAATTCGCCGTCGGCAACGTCGAAGTCGATGCCGTGAACGGCCTGGAAGGCACCGTATCGCTTGATCAGGCGTCTTGCGGTGATCCGGGCCATTTCAGGCGGCGTCCGTTGCCAGGGCGGTCTCGTCGGCAAAGATGTGCAGCCGGGTCGGATCAACACGAAGTCCAACCCTTTCGCCGGGCCGCAGCCGGGCGTCGGCGGGCAGCAAGACCTGGATGTGATCGGTGCCGGACAGAACAACGGCAATGCTGGAATGGCCCAGGTGTTCGACAACCTCGACCTGCCCGGCCAGCGCACCGGGGGTTCCGGGGTCAACCAGTGTCAGGGCCGTGGAGCGCACCCCGGCCTTCAGGCCGCCGCGCCCGAGCGCGCCTGACGGGGCCTTGCCGATGGACTGGCCATCGCCGGTGACCAGGGCGGGCCCGCCTTCTGCGGGGCGCACGGACACGTTCAGAAAGCTCATGGGCGGGTCTCCGACAAAGGAGGCGACGAAGGTATTGGCGGGCCTATCATAAAGTTCCGCCGCTGTGCCTGCCTGTTCCAGGCGGCCCGCATTCAGGATGCCGATGCGGTCGCCGAGGGCGAGCGCCTCTTTCGAAGAGGTGGTCGTGAAGACGATGGTCGCCTTCATGTCCACCGCCAGCGCCTTGAGTTCGGCCCGCATGCGGTGGCGCAGCTTGGCGTCGAGGTGACCGATGGGTTCGTCCAGCAGATAGATGTCCGCCGGCCGGATGATCGCCCGGCCAAGGGCGACACGCTGGCGCTGGCCACCGGACAGAAAGCCGGGGCGGCGGTCAAGCACATGGGGGATCCCCAGCACGCCGGCGACGGACTTGACCCGCACCTCGATCTCTGCCGGCCTCACCCCTGCCGCGCGCAGCGGAAACGCCAGGTTCTCGGCCACCGTAAGGTGGGAATACAGTGCGTAGTTCTCGAAGGCCATGGCGGCATTGCGGCGTTCCGGCGGAAGATGGGTGATGCTGGCCCCGTCGCGCCGGACATCGCCCGAGGTCGGCCGGGTCAGCCCGGCAAGCAGGTTCAGGATCGTGGACTTGCCGGCACCGGCAGGCCCGTAAAGGACAAAAAACTCGCCCGGCCGGATGTCGAGATTGAGTTTCCGCAAGGCCACGGTCCGCAATCCGTAGCGTTTGTGCACATCGACCAGGGAATACATCAGTGGTCCTCTGCCAGAAGCGCCGCCACTTCCACGGCGGCTGCCGCACGTTCGACCCTGCAGATGCGGCGACGGTACAGAAAGAACCCCAGTCCCAGGGCAATGCCGACCGCGTTCATCAGCAGGACAGAGGTGCCGGGATCGGCAAAGTGGCGTTCAAGGAAGATCAGCCAGAAGAAGACAACGCCGACATAGATCAGCAGCGATTTGAAGCCGGCGTCCCAGCCCTGAGAGAAGCTCATGTTCCTACCCCCTGACCGCACCGAAGGTCAGGCCGCGCACCATGTAGCGCTGCATGACAAGGACAAAGATCAGCATCGGAGCGACCGAAATCGTCGCTGCCGCCGCCACCGGCCCCCAGAGGATGCCCTGCAGCGTGAAGAAGCTTTCCACACCGACCGTCACGGTAGAAGCCGCCTTGCGCGTCAGGATGTAGGCAAAGAGGAACTCGTTCCAGCAGAAGATCAAGGTGAAGACAGCCGTCACCGCGATGCCCGGCGCGGCCAGCGGGAAGGTCACCCTGCGAAGCACCTGAATTCGGCTCAGTCCGTCCAGCCGTGCGGAATGTTCCAGGCTGCGCGGGATGTCCTGGAAGAAGCTGACCAGAAGCCAGATGGCGAAGGGCAGGTTGAACATCACGTAGGACACGATCAACGCGCCGTGCTGGTCCAGCCCAAGGTGCAGCGACTTGCCGACGGCGGTCTTGCCCACATCCCGAAAAATCAGGAAGTAGGGCAGGATCACTGCGATGGCAGGCATCATCTTGGTCGACAGGATGAAGAACAGGATGTGCCCGTCGCCGACGTTGTAGCGCGCAAAGCTGTAGGCGGCGAGCGATCCGAAGGCCACGACGATGGCGGTCGAGATCACCGAAATGATCAGCGTGTTTTTGATGTAGAACAGGAAGTTCTTGTCATGAAGCGCGTGCACATAGTTTTCGGTCGTTGGCGTGAAGAAGAACCGCGGCGGCGAGACCATGATCGCCTCTTCCGGCTTGAAGCTGGTCAGGACCATCCAGAAGATCGGAAAGACGAAGAAGCCAAGCACCAGGAAGATCGCGCCATAGCGCAGGATCTCGACGACGACAGAGGTCTTGCGCTGCATCTCAGGCCTCCTTCGCGCGATCGGTGAATTGCTTCAGCAGGGGCGTCAGGGCAAAGACCGCCGCCACAAGCATGACGTAGAGAAAGAAAATCGCCATGGTCGAGGCATAGTCCATCCGGAACAGCTTCAGCCCGGTGCGGTAAAGGTAGAAGGTCATGGTTTCGGTCGCCGTGCCGGGCCCGCCCCGCGTGAGCACCGCCACCGCGTCGTAAAGCCGGACGCAGTCGATGGTGCGCAGGACAAGAACAAGGAACAGCACGGGCTTCAGAAGGGGGAAGGTCAGGGTCGTCAGCACGCGCCAGCGCGAGGCGCCGTCCAGTTCGGCCGCTTCGAAGGGCTCTTTCGGAAGGGCCTGCAGGCCGGCCAGCGCGATCAGGGCGACGAAGGGTGTCCACTGCCAGATGTCGAACAGCACGACCGACCAAAGCGCGATGGTGTAATCGCCCAGCCAGTTCGGCTCGGGCAGGCCCAGGTTTCCCAGCATCCAGTTCATCACCCCGAACTGGGTGTCGTAGAGATAGCGCCAGAACAGCCCGGTCACCGCAGCCGACGTGGCAAGCGGCAGGATCAGAAGCGAGCGCGTCAGACCCTTGGCAAAGGTTGCCCCGTGAAGAAGAAAGGCGATGCCGATGCCCAGGATCATCTGCAAGCCAACCGCAACCACGGTGAACTTCACTGTCACCCAGCCCGCCTGCCAGAAGGCGGCATCCGCAAAGACAACGCGATAATTCTCCAGCCCGACGTAGTCGCCGATCCTGCCGCGCGACAGGTCGCCCATGCGGAAGGTCACGTCCAGGGCCTGCACAAGGGGAAGGATCGCGAAGATCAGCGTGATCAGCATGGCTGGCGTGATCAGCAGGACCGAAAACCACCGGTCCGAAAGCCCGGCCCGTCCGGCAGCGGGCGGGGCGGCAAAGCCGGAAGACGCCGGAGAAGTCGGCATGGGTTAACCTGGATCAAGGGTTTCAGGGCGGGGGCGGCAAGACCGCCCCCGCGCGGGGCCGGTCAGCCGGTCAGTTCGCGATCGGGCAGGGGCCGCCGCAGATCTTCTCGACATCTGCCGCCAGTTGTTCGGCGGCCTCGCGCGCGGAGATCTGCCCCGAGGCGGCCGACTGAAGCGGAATCTGCATGGTGTTGTAGATCTTTGCCCCAAAGGGCGTCTTGAACAGGTTCGACGAGAAGCCAGCCATCGATTCGAAAACCTGGTTCAGCGTTGCATACTGGCCGTTGGTCGCGCGCTTTTCGGGTGTGGCGAACATCGGGTTTGTCAGCACCGAGGTCAGGGTCGAGGCCCCGCCCATTTCCGCAAACTGCTGCTGGATTTCGGGGCCGCCGATATGGGCCACGAACTTTTCGGCCATTTCCGGGTTGGCGCTGGAGGACGACACAGCCAGCAGAAAGCCACCCACATAGGCCTTCTTCAGCGGTGCCTCGATTGCGGCCATCGTGGCACCGGGGCAGTTTTCTTCGGTCTTCACGGCATTCGGCCACTGATCCAGGAAGAAGCCCGCCGTCATGGCGATCTGGCAATCCTTCATCTGGTTCATCACGCCGTCATAGGTGACAGTCAGTGCGGCCGGGGGCGCGAAGGGCATCAGGCGAAGATACATGTCCATCGCCTTTTCCACGTCATCCACCGGAACCTTGCCCTCGGCGTTCAGCCAGTCGGAACCCATGCCCCAGATCATCGCCGACATTTCGTCCTGGATTTCCGGGAAGGGACCGGCCATCAGGCCGACGCCGTAGAAGTCCTTGTCAAGTGGTTGGCCCTTGAGCATATCGCCCTGTTTGCGGGTGAAGAACTCGGCGATGTCGCGATGCTGTTCCCAGGTCGTGGGCGCAGCAAGTTCATAGCCGTACTTCGCCTTGAAGGCCTCTTTCTCGGTCGGGTCGTCGAGCAGGTCCTGCCGGACGAACATGCCCGCCGAATAGGTGTAGTAGGGCAGGCCCCAGACATCGCCCTTGTATTCAACCGTCATCGCGCGGAGCGTCGGCGAGACGTCGTTGAGCAGGTCCTGCTTGTCGGCGAAGAAGGCTGTCATCGGCCGGATGAAGCCGTTCTCGGCGAATTCAGCCTTTTCGGCGGTCTCCAGCGTCACAACGTCGTAGGCACCGGTCTGGCCGACCATCTCGATGACCTGTTTGTTGTAAAGCTGCGAGTTGTCGATGTTGACCACCGTCACTTTGGCGCAGTTCGCGTCCTCAAAGCTCTTCACGAAGCTCGCCATGGCGTCGGTGTAAAAGCCGGCGATTGTCGACCAGGTGATCTGTACCGGATCGGTGCATTCCTGCGCAAAGGCTCCACCCGAAGACAGCAGCGCCAACAGACCCGCCGAAGCAAGCGACTTCCTCATGACTGACCTCCTCCCTGTTGGTCATGTGATTCGAGGATTAGCATGTAACATGTCAGTGTACCTGTCAAAGCTTGTTTACGGCATCAATATCCGCCATAACTGCCGTAAATGCGCGATTGGCGGGTTTCTTCGGCCAGAACATCTTAATCTGACCTGTTACCTGCGCAGAACGGAAGGCCGCAGTATGCAACGATCAAGGCGATTCGAGGTTCGGTCCCGGCGGCCGGTAAACCTGGACACTTTCGTCGCCGAAGACCCGGAAATGGGTCTGGTGGCCATGGATAGCCCGAACGACCCGGTTCCAAGCCTGGTCATCGTCAAGGGCCGGATTGTCGAGATGGATGGCCGGGAAGAGGCCGACTTCGACACGATCGACCGCTACATTGCAGCCCATTCCCTTGATCGCAGCGTTGCCGCAGAGGCGATGGCCCTTCCCTCGCTTGATCTTGCCCGCCGCCTGGTTGACATCACGACGCCCAGGGCCGACCTGATCCGGCTCTTCTCGGGCTGCACCCCGGCAAAGCTTTGCCAGATCGTGTCGCATCTGAATGTGGTCGAGATGATGATGGCCATGCAGAAGATGCGGGCGCGGCGGACGCCGGGCAACCAGGCCCATGTGACGAACTGGCGCGAAAATCCGGTGCTGATGGCGGCCGACGCCGCCGAAGCGGCCCTGCGCGGGTTCGACGAGTTGGAAACCACCTGCCGCGTCGCCCGCATGGCACCGTTCAATGCCCTGGCTCTTCTTGTCGGGTCACAGACCGGGCGGGGCGGCGTGTTGACCCAGTGCGCGGTTGAAGAGGCGCTGAACCTTCGCCTTGGCCTGAAAGGCCTGACGACCTATGCCGAGACGCTTTCGGTCTACGGCACCGACGAAGCGCTGCGTGACGGCGATGACACGCCGTGGTCGAAGGGGTTGCTGGCCTCTGCCTATGCGTCGCGCGGGATCAAGATCCGCTTTACCTCGGGCACCGGATCGGAAACCCTGATGGGCTATGAAGACGGCAAGTCGATGCTCTACCTTGAGGCACGCTGCCTGATGCTTGCCAAGGGCGCAGGGGCCCAAGGGGTGCAGAACGGTGCCATCTCTTGTGTGGCGCTGACCGGGGCACTGCCGCAGGGCGTCCGCGCGATCCTTGCCGAAAACCTTATCGCGGCGTCGCTGGGCCTGGAGGTGGCCTCGGGCAACGACGCGATGTCCTCGCATTCCGACATGCGCAAGGCTGCCAAGTTGATGCTGCAGTTCCTGCCCGGAACCGACTTTGTGACATCGGGATATTCCGCGATGCCGCGGCGCGACAACATGTTCGGGGGCGGCAACTTCGATGCCGAGGATCTGGACGACTGGATGGTGATTCAGCGCGACATGCGGGTCAATGCCGGCATCTTCCCCATGACCGAGCAACAGGCCATCGCCGTGCGCCGCCGTGCCGGCAAGGCGATGCAGGCGGTGTTTGCGGCGCTTGGCTTTCCCGCGATCCGCGATGACGAGATCGAGGCCGCAGCTTTGGCCTGGCATTCCGACGACATGCCCGAACGCAACCTTGTGGCCGACATCGAAGCCGCACAGGCCTTTCTCGACGGGCCCCTGACGGCCCTGGACGCGGCCCGTGCCCTGGATGCGGCGGGCTTCAGCGACATCGCATCCAATGTGCTGCAGATGCAGCGGGTCCGCGTCGTGGGCGATTATCTGCAGCCCGCCGCGGTTCTTGACCCGGACTTCGCGGCCAAAAGCGCCTTTACCGACCGGAACGACTATCTCGGGCCGGGCACCGGATACCGGGTCGAGGGCGAGACATGGGCGCTGCTTTCGGCCATCCCGCAGCAGCGGACGGCGGCAGAGATGGTTCCCCTTACCACCGGGGCGGCGGGCGTTCGTCTGGTGCCGCGCGGGCCGGCAAAGGCGGGCAACGATCCGGCCGAAGTGGTGCTCGGTCTTGGCCCGGCCTTTGCAGAGGGGCTTGACCGGACCCTGTGCGGACTGGTGCATGGCGAGGTGCTGGCCGCAATCGAGGAAGGTGTGGCGTCGCAGGGCCTGCGGCTGCGGATGGTGCGCATCCACGACACGGCAGATTGCGGGCTGATCGGCTGGCAGGCGGCGCGGCTTTCGGGATCGGGTGTCGGGATCGGACTGCAGTCCAAAGGCACCACGGTCATCACGCGGAAAGGATTGGCACCGCTGAACAACCTGGAGCTTTTCTCTCAGGCACCGCTTCTGTCGCGCGAGGCTTATGTCCAGATCGGGGCCAATGCCGCAGCCCATGCGCTTGGTCAGCCGCCGATGCCGGTTCCGGTCAGGGTCGACAACATGTCCCGGCTGCGGCTGATCGTTCATGCCATGCTGATGCACAAGCGAGAGATCGCGGCGGTGAATGGTGCGTTGATTGCAGAGAACCTGGAGATGGTGGCCGATGTCTGATCGTGACAGGACGGGTGAGGACCCCCGCCGCAGGGAATCCCGCATGGCACCGGAGGAGATCACACTGCAGGCGCTGCGGGAAGGCCGGATCACGTCCGAGGATGTGACCATCCGGCGGCAGACGCTGGAGGCGCAGGCAGAGCGGGCGATGGCCGAGGGCTATCCGCAACTGGCCCGGAACTTCCGGCGGGCTGCCGAGCTGACCATGGTGCCGGGCGAGACGCTGCTGCAGATCTATGAAAAGCTGCGTCCCAAGCGGGCCAGCCATGGCGAGCTTCTGGCCCTGTCACAAGAGATTATCGCCCGATTCGACGCACCGGAGACCGGCGCCTTCATCCGCGAGGCGGCAGAAGCCTATCGCCGGAAGGGTCTGCTGCGGGAAAGCTGACAGGGGCCAAGGCGGGCCCCCGGTTCGCCGGCCACTGTGGTTTGCAGGAAGCCCAGGGCCTTGGGAACGCGAACGCGCACGGAAATTGCGGTCTTGTGCCGGGGATGGTTTTCCCGACAGCTTGCGGAAACCGGCCCGGCCGGGAAGACCTTGAACCCCCGCAACCCGGTACGTCCGCCTGAAATCGGGCCGCTTCAAGGGGAACCGGGCGGGCAACCTGCCAGAATGGAAGCCCGCGGCGGCACTGCCGCGAAACACACCGGCCGGGTCAGCCCTGACCGGGCCGCAACCAGGGCCGGGGATGTGAGCGCCGCCGTGGGATCAGCGGTCGGCACCTGCGGGCATCGAACCCGGGGACACCCCAAGGCTATGGCCGTGCCAACGAACAGAACCCTGTCAAACGCGGCTTCGGCGTTGGGAAGGACTTTCTTGATGCATGGTTCCCCCAGAATGCGGCCTGATCGCCCCTTTTCAGACCAAGGATATCTCGTGCCTCATCGGGGGATACAGCTTCGCAGCCGGGGTCTTCGACGATACGCCTGATCCTGGTCACCTGCTGCGCGTTGCTTTCGGCCAGGTTGCCACGCCCGATGAACAGACTGTCCTCCAGCCCGACGCGGCGGTTTCCGCCCATCTGGCTGGCGGTCGCGGCAAACGACATC
Organism: Rhodobacter sp.; assembly: GCA_020250445.1. Taxonomy (GTDB): domain Bacteria; phylum Pseudomonadota; class Alphaproteobacteria; order Rhodobacterales; family Rhodobacteraceae; genus Aliitabrizicola. The sequence continues at coordinate 2,902 of JADCEF010000070.1, read as the reverse complement.
TGCGCCCCGCCAGCCCCCGGAACCGACCAACGGTAATCGTCGCCAGGCAGCCGATCCGCCGTGCGCTTCATGACGATTGCCGCGTCAAGGGCCCGGTCACACGGAATGAAAGTGGGAAAAGCCCGGCCCCGGTGCGGGCACGGATCAGGCCCCACAGTCCGGGGGGTGCCTTGAGCATAACTGCTATGGCCACCAAGCCAAGGGCGATCAGGTCGACGGTGCCCAGGTCTGCCATGGTTTCGCGCAGGGCAATGAACACCAGCGTTCCAAGGATGGGGTCCCCGAGCGTGCCGATGCCGCAGATCACCACAATGAAGATGACGAAGGCGGTCCAGTCATTTGCGCTGAAAGCCGCTTCGGGTAAGGTACGCAGCTATTGCAGGAAGACCAGCGCGCCGATGACCGTAGTCAGCCCGGCAACCACAACGCAGGTCAGGAACTTCGTCCGCCAGATATCGAAGGGCACTGTCCAACGGAACGCGGCCGCGCTGGCGGCGGTCATCGTGACCTTCCCGGTGCGGTGCATATCCGCGTCCTTCGGCCAAGTCGGCAGGCAGGCAAGCGGCCCTTGCCCGATCCGCTTTGGGACGAAAGCGATGGGCGTCACCCTGTCCTTGGATGGCGCGAACCCGGACGGGATGTTTGACATCGCGTATGAATATCTTCAGCCGAGTAGTGCCGCCGGTTCCCCGATGAAACTGCTGGCGACGGCCCCTTGCCATCAAGGTGAAGCTTTCTGAGGTATGAGTCGTTGACACCCAGCAGAGCAGCAGCTTCCCCAGAGGTGAATTTACGCATAGACTTGGATGCGTCGGGCGGGAACAGGCTCTATCGCTGCGAATGCAGTTGCGCCGCCAGCACCTCGGAATGCTGACGGATCACGGCGTTCAGGTCTTCCTGTGTATCGGCTCTGCTCATCTGCCCTCGCGCGCCCGTGGCGTGTTCACGGAATTTGGCGTTTGGTCGCTCTTTTCCGTGACTATTGCCGGAGGACTCAGATTCGTGCAGGCTCTTTCGAAATCTGGTGTCAGCCACTGCGTGACGCACAAGAGTAACCCGGGCTCGCGGACAGGCTTGCTCATGCAACCCGCATGATACACATTACTGAGCGTATATCCCCGCAGGAGGTCACGATGCAGGTCGCAAAATGGGGTAACTCGCTTGCCGTCCGTTTGCCCGCGGAGCTTGTCCGGGAACTTGGCCTCAAGGAAGGCGATCAGATCGATCTTGTCAAGGACGACGGCCAGGTCAGAGTCCGTCGTCTGGCTCGTGCGGATGAGGTGCTGACGGGTCTGCGCCGCTTCCGGGGAAAGCTGCCCGCTGCAGAGCGCCTGAGCCGCGACGACGCGCATGAGCGCTGAATTCGCGGACACGAATGTCGTACTGTACCTGCTCGACGACAGCCCAAAGGCCGATCGCGCCGAGGCCATCTTGGGGCAGGGGCCCCGGATCAGCGTTCAGGTCCTGAACGAGACGCTGGTAAACTGCCGCCGCAAGGCCGGCCTCAGTTGGGAGGAAGCAGGGGCGTTTCTCGAGGGCGTTCGTGCCTTGTGCCTCGTCGAAGATCTGACCCTTCAGACCCATGACGTCGGCCGCGCCTTGGCGGAACGCTACTGCTTTTCAATCTACGATGCGATGATCGTGGCCAGCGCGTTGGTTGCGGGCTGCGCCACGCTGTGGAGCGAGGACATGCAAGATGGCCTGCTGGTGGAAGGCCAGCTTCGCATCATCAACCCCTTTACATGACCGGACAGCTACTGAGCGTGGAACTGACCACAACCTTGTAATCCTTCTATGTCGTAGAGGTTTTGCAAGGTAGCTGGACTACTCAAGCAGCCCCAGTCTCTCAGCCCGTTCCAGCAGCATCTTCACCGAGGAGGGTTGCCAGCTTGTCCGCCCACGGGGCGTGCGCTCGCGCATCGCCTCCAGCCGGCTGCAGATCGCTTGAAGCGTGATGTCGGGGTCCGCGCCCTTGATGGCGGCGACGATGGCGGGCAGGCGGTCGTCGGTTTCGCGGCGGCCGGCGCGGTCCAGTACCGTGGGCGGTAGGAAGCCGTCCCGGACATAGGCGTTGACCGCGCGCAAAAGGCGGCTTTGCGTCCATTGGCGCTCGCGGGGTAGGGGGCCGTTGACGATCCGCAGCACGTCTTCCCACGCCATGTAGGGTCGCAGGCGGCGCACATGGGGCACCCAGTCCTGGGCCATCTCGTTCAGGCGTTCCATGTAGCCGTCCTGCCGCGCCAGCCTCACCTTGCGCAGTGCGGCGGGATTGCGGGCACGCAGACCCGGGTTGCCGCCGACGCAACCCTTGCTGCGCGCCGAGGCCAGCCCCGCCTTAGTGCGTTCGCGGATCAGGGCGCGCTCGAACCCCGCCGCGGCGCCCAGGACCTGGAGGGTGAACTTGCCCTGCGGCGAGGACGTGTCGATCGGGTCCATGAGCGATCGGAAGAAGGCGCCTTTCGCCTCCAGCCGCTCGATCACTTCCAGCAAATGCGAAAGCGACCGCGCCAGACGGTCGATGCGCACCACCACCAGCGTGTCGCCCTTGCCGATCCGCTCCAGCACCCGCGCCAGCACGGGCCGCGCGCGGTTCCCGCCCGAGGCCTGCTCCTCGTGGATCTCGACGCAGCCCGCGGATTTCAGGGCCTGCGACTGGGGCAGGGGGGTCTGATCCTCGGTTGAGACGCGCGCATAGCCGATCAATGGCGCTCTGTTGCACAAATCTGGTGACGGTCGGACGTCCCCTTTGCCCGGACAGACCTATCCCGCGATCTCTGTAATGGGTGTGCCGAGGGCGGTGAACCCGTTGAGGACTGCGACACGGACCTGGACCTCTGCAACCTGACGGTCGAAGTCTCTCGCGGACAGGCGCTGCCCGGGGAGCTTGACGCGTTGCATCCTG